>CAUZNJ010000284.1:0-3172 GCA_963580965.1 Alphaproteobacteria bacterium
CCCGGGGACCTTTCTCACAATGAATGGTATCACCGGCCCCGCACTAGGAGCTAACACGTGACGCCACAATCGCCACCTGAACGCAAGCACACGATTTCCGTCCTGGTTGATAATGAGGCGGGCGTCTTGGCGCGCGTTGTCGGATTATTTGCCGGGCGCGGATATAATATAGAAAGCCTGACCGTCGCGGTCGTGGATACCAAAAAATCACTCTCTCGCATAACGATTGTGACGTCAGGAACGCCAATGATCATCGAACAGATCAAGGCACAACTTGACCGTCTAGTTCCCGTCTACAAGGTTAGCGACTTAACGACAGAAGGACCGCATGTCGAACGTGAGCTTGCGTTGGTAAAAGTCTGCGGCAAGGGTGAAAAGCGTGTTGAATCCCTCCGGATTGCTAATATTTTCCGCGCCCACGTCGTAGACAGCGCACACAACTCCTTTATCTTCGAAATTGTCGGTAGCCCTGAGAAATTGGATGCCTTCATCGACCTGATGGAACCCCTGGGACTGGTAGAAATATCCCGGACCGGCGTGGTAGCGATCGCACGGGGTACGAAGACAATTTGATTTCAAGCCATTCAAACCTTAGAAGACGGATCATCCATCCCACCCAACCGTGACGTCACGACCAAGGAGCAAAAAATGCGCGTCCATTATGATCACGATGCCGACGTAAATCTTATCAAAGGCAAGAAGGTCGGTATCTGTGGCTATGGCAGTCAGGGCCACGCCCATGCGTTGAACCTACGCGACAGCGGAGTGAAGGAACTCGCCGTTGCCCTTCGCGCCGGTTCACCCAGCGCCGCCAAGGCAGAAGCAGAAAATTTGAAAGTCATGTCCGTCGCAGATTGCGCAGCCTGGGCTGACGTGTTGATGGTCTTGACGCCGGACGAAGGTCAGGCTGATCTCTACAACGATGAAATCCGCGACAATCTAAAGGAAGGCGCCGCCATTGCCTTTGCTCATGGCCTGTCCGTGCACTTCCAATTGGTGCTGCCGCGTCCCGACATCGACGTATTCATGGTCGCACCGAAAGGCCCCGGCCACACGGTACGCTCGGAATATACACGCGGCGCTGGCGTACCGTCACTGCTCGCCGTCGCACAGGACTCATCGGGGAATACCACCGAAATCGGCTTGTCCTACGCCTGCGCACTGGGGGCCGGTCGTGCCGGTGTCATTGAGACAACATTCCGCGAGGAATGCGAGACTGACCTATTTGGTGAGCAAGCGGTCCTGTGTGGCGGCCTTACCTCGCTAATTCAAGCCGGCTTCGAAACCCTGGTTGATGCCGGGTACGCGCCCGAAATGGCCTATTTTGAGTGTGTCCATGAGGTCAAACTGATCGTCGATCTAATTTATGAGGGTGGTATCGCCAATATGCGTTACTCAATCTCAAACACTGCAGAATATGGCGACTATGTCTCAGGCCCACGCATAATCGACCAGAAGGTGCGCGAGAACATGAAGAAGGTTCTTGCCGATATTCAGACCGGCCGCTTCACAAGGGACTGGATGCTCGAGAACCGTGCTGGACAACCTAGTTTTAAGGCTATGCGGCGCCTTTCAGGAGAACAAGACTTGGAAAAGGTCGGCGAACGTTTGCGCGCCATGATGCCGTGGATTGCCGCAAACCGGCTAGTCGATAAATCAAAGAACTAAAAACCGATAATTCGTTTTATAAAAAGGGGGGCCCCTTCGTGCCTCCCTTTTTATATTCAAAAACGATGACCAGATATCCGGACCGATTCCATCTCCCGTGACAGCATCAGTATGTCGACAAATCCGTTGACATAACGCAGAGCAAGCTGGCTTTATAAGGCTATATATATACGTTTCTATTAATGCCCGCCGTTGTGGGAACGGGAAACGACGAGGAACACGAGAGCATGTCAACGCACCGCGCACATACGAAGTTTGGCATTATTGCCAAGACCGAGGCTTTCTCGGGTGTCGGTGCGCGCGCGCATCTCAGCCTGCTTTTCGGCACCTCGGGGGCCCTACGACTTAGGTGCCCCTGAGCGCTTAACAGCCAAGCCAAATACACGGCATGGCAAGGCGTTTAGGGGAGTGACGCTACTTCATCGTCGCCATTCACCTGATTCAAGGACCATACCATGGCCACCAATAATAAGATGTTAGCCGCAGACAATAATAGCGTCATAATTTTTGATACTACCCTCCGCGACGGCGAACAATCTCCCGGCTGCTCCATGAATTTGGATGAAAAGATTCGCATCGCTTTGGTGCTGGAAGAAATGGGCGTCGATATCATTGAAGCCGGCTTCCCCATCGCGTCTCATGGGGATTTTGAAGCCGTTCACGAGATCGCTAAGCTAATCACCTCCTCGACCGTCTGCGGGCTCGCTCGCAGCACACGCGACGATATCGAACGTTGCGCTGAAGCTGTTAAACCAGCCAAACGCAAGCGCATCCATACCTTCATCGCGACCTCAGCCTTACACATGAAGTTCAAGCTGCAAATGGAGCCGGAGGAAGTGTATCAGGCCGTCATCGACAGCGTCACTATGGCACGCAAGCATTGCGACGACGTCGAATGGTCGCCCGAAGATGGCTCGCGCACCGACCACGACTTCCTGTGCCGGACAGTTGAAGCAGCGATCAAAGCCGGCGCAGCAACCATCAACATTCCCGACACCGTCGGCTACGCGATGCCGCACGAGTTTGCCGACATGATCACTATGCTGCGTAACCGGGTGCCTAATATCGACAAAGCCGTTCTGTCCGTGCATTGCCACAACGATCTAGGTTTGGCGGTCGCCAATAGCCTTGCGGCGGTTAAGGCTGGCGCCAGGCAAATAGAATGCACCATCAACGGCCTCGGCGAACGGGCCGGCAATTGTGCCATGGAAGAAGTAGTCATGGCGCTGCGGACCCGTAATGACGACATGCCGTTCGTCACCAACATCCGCACCGAGAACATCATGACAGCTTCCCGACTAGTCTCGGCAATAACAGGCTTTTCAGTGCAGCCCAATAAGGCAATTGTCGGCGCCAACGCCTTTGCCCACGAAGCGGGCATACATCAGGACGGTGTCCTAAAGAACGCCCAGACATATGAAATTATGACACCGGAATCCGTCGGCCTGACCCAATCGACGCTGGTTCTGGGAAAGCACTCTGGTCGCCACGCCTTCCGCAAAAA
>CAUZNJ010000285.1:0-3165 GCA_963580965.1 Alphaproteobacteria bacterium
GTCCGCAAGACACTGTTAAACGGCCGTCGAGGATGGTTCCGGGCGTCACGCCTAGAACCCCATCGACGACGGCACCGGAAAGAACACGCACCCGCTGGCCTTCGTGCTCAAACCAAGTGCCCGGCCACGGATTAAGAGCGCGTAGAGTACGTTCGAGTTCGCTGGCGTCTCGCCGCCAATCAAGCCGGCCTTCTCCGCGTTTAAGCTTGGGCGCTATGGTCACACCAGCGGTGGGCTGTGGCGTCGGCGCAAGGGTGCCATTCGCCAAACCGTCTAAAGCCTTGACGGTCAGCTCTGCCCCAACGGTGGCTAGCGCATCATGCAGTGACTGGGCCGTTGTCTCTGCCGTAATCACCACCGCCGCCGCCATCAGCATAGGCCCAGTATCCAATCCTTCATCCATCTGCATGATGGTAACGCCGCTTTGTCTATCGCCAGCCAAGATGGCGCGCTGGATTGGTGATGCCCCACGCCAGCGCGGTAGCAGGGAGGCGTGCACGTTGACACACCCTAGGCGCGGTGCCGCAAGCGCTGCCTTAGGCAAAATGAGACCATAGGCGGCAACGACAGCAACATCTGCGTTCAGCGCTCTAAAGGCAGCCTGTTCATCCGCATTTTTTAGGGAAAAAGGCGTCCTAACAGCCACTCCTCGGGCCTCGGCCGCGACATGAACCGGACAAGACGTCTGACGGTGACCCCTTCCCGCTGGCCGTGGCGGCTGGCAGTAAACGCAGACGATGTCATGCCCAGAGGCGATCAACGCATCCAGGGCGGGCACGGCAAAATCAGGGCTGCCCATGAAGATAAGGCGCAGGTGGTTCAAAGACGCCTCCTCATACCAAGCTCATCGTCAGTTGGTGGTTCACGCGACGCCCGCTTCCTCCAGACGCTTTGCCTTGATCAAACGGCGCAAGATAATATTACGCTTTAGCGCCGAAATGTGATCGACGAACAGCACCCCGTCTAGATGATCTACTTCATGCTGGATGCAGACGGCGAGCATACCTTCCGCCTGAATCTCGCGAAACTCGTTATTGTAATCTAGAAAAGAGATGCGCACCCGTGCCGGCCGGCTGACGTCAGCATATTGTTCCTGTAAGGACAGACACCCTTCCTCGTAGGTATATAGGTCATCCGATTTCCAGATAATTTCCGGATTTGCCAACTGGTGCTTGATACGCTTTTCGCCGTCCCGGCTGATGTCGAGCACTATTACGCGCCGAGGATCGCCAATTTGCGGCGCCGCAAGGCCAATTCCGTTGGCGGCATACATACTGTCGAGCATATCGTCCATCAGTTCGCGAACTCCATCATCGACCACAACGATCGGCTTGGAGATCACCTTAAGACGCGGATCGGGTGCTTTAATGATCGGACGAATAGTCATGGATCGTGAACGGACACGTTGCCAAGAAGTTTTGAGCGCCTCTAAATATGGCGTTGAAGGACGCCCCGTCAAGGCAGTGGATGAGGCCATGCCGCCTTACTCAGAAGACGGCCCGCAACCCGATATGCTAAAAGCGCGGTGCCTTTTTCTAGAATGGTGACCTTCTAGACCGCATGCCCGGGGTCTTCGCGGACGTAGGACAGGATTCTAAAAATAATTTCTACGCCCCGGCGATCAATTCAACAATCTCCAACACAATGGGCCAATCTTTGTCATTGGCCATTTCAAGTCACCAACGGCTGTCATTCCCAGTTTCCGGCCTGTATTGCGCTGCATAGTCGGTTTGCGTTCGTTTGATGGAGGTATTTAGAGGCCTCTCTGAGAATTGCTGCTTTCTCCAGTGTGTGCCATGAGGTCCCCCTCGATGAAGCGGGGATGGCCTTCGGAATCGCGCTCGTAGGATCGGCAACCTGATCCCGCCTAGCGATCTGGAAATACATTTCGGTGTATTTTGTTAGGGTTCTACAGGAACCACATGTATCTGCCCCCGCACTAGAGGCCGGCAGCAAAATTTCTTAGTTATTATATATAGGGAGCTACGGTAGCAGCATCTCCTATTCTGACGGTTAAGTTATACCGGGCTATTCCCTATACTGAACGGCGGTCCCGCAACGCTGCCGTCAGTGTCCCGTCATCCAGATAGTCAAGCTCACCGCCCACCGGCACGCCGTGCGCCAAGGCGCTAACCTTGACGCCGGTAGACGCCAATTGCTCAGCGATGTAATGAGCCGTGGTCTGTCCGTCAACTGTAGCGCTGGTGGCCAGAATGACTTCACCTATATGGCCATTACGGACGCGCCCCAGCAGCTGGAAGATACGTAGATCCTGCGGCCCAATACCATCTAACGCCGATAGGGTGCCGCCCAGCACATGATAATGACCACGAAATGCCGACGCGCGCTCCAGGGCCCAAAGATCGGCCACGCCCTCGACAACGCACACTAGCTTATCGTCACGCCGGGGGTCATCACAGATGGAACAAGGATCGACCGTGTCCAAGTTGCCGCAGATCGAACAATCACGCACGGACTGGGCCGCATCGGCCAATGCCTGCGCCAAGGGTTGCAACAGAGCTTCGCGACGCTGAATAAGCGCCAACGCAGCGCGCCGGGCCGACCGAGGCCCAAACCCCGGAACCTTGGCGAGCAACTGGATCATGCGTTCGATATCGGAAATGGCCATGGAACCCCGCAGCACTTGCGCAGCGCCCTCGAATAGTGCCCTAGAATGGTAATTTTAGACCGGCAGGCATCTGCAAACCACCTGTCACCGCTGATATTTTTTCCTGCATGGCGGCATCGGCCCGCGACTTTGCATCGTTGAAGGCGGCGAGCAACAAGTCCTCCAGCACTTCCACATCATCGGGGCCGCATAGAGTTGGGTCGATCTTCACGCCGCGCGCTTCTCCCTTCCCAGTCAGCGTCACCCGCACCATGCCGCCACCAGAACTGCCTGCGACTTCCAATTGCGCCAGCTCATTCTGCAAGGATTCCATGCGGGCCTGTACTTCCTGGGCCTGCTTTAGCATCTGTCCAAGGTTAGCCATGGGGTGAGGCTCTCTATCGTGTTTGTCAGGGATTGCACGGCGGGCTCGATCACCCCACTGTGTCGGTCCCGGCAGCGTTGTCATGCCTATATATCAGCCAGAAGCGGGGAAGTCATGCAGCACCGAAATCTGTTCGTCTTTGATATCCAAACTATCCCCGATACGAACTCCG
>CAUZNJ010000286.1:0-3160 GCA_963580965.1 Alphaproteobacteria bacterium
ATCTCGCTTAAAATATCGACATGGCGGCCATTACCTCGTCCTAATGATGCCGTTGCCCATTCGCCGACCCCATCCATGACGAGAATGGCGGCGCTTTTAAACGGGGATGGATAAAAGGCACTGGCTGCATGGCTGTGATGGTGATGGCCGAACAGAATGTGGTCTTCCGCAATCTTGCCCCTGCCCAGTCCGTTCAATCCCTTCTGCAGTACGCCCTTGAGAAGTAGTTTTTCCTTCACCCAGACGGGCATGGCTGCGACAAATGAGGATAGCCCTTTTGGTGAAAAGGCTAAGTACGTTTCCAATAGGCGGTCGAAGGTTAGCAGCGGCTTGTCATAGAAGCCGACAAAATCGACCTCATCCAGTCCGATGCAGGCCTCGTCCAGGCAATATGCTATGGCGCCAGCCGGAAAAGCGGCATCGTTCTTCTTGCGTGAGAATCGCTCTTCCTGTGCTGCTGCGACAATATTGCCGTCACGCAACAGTGCGGCGGAGCTGTCGTGGTAGAGAGCGGATATGCCGAGAACTATCACAAGCCGGTGCCGGAACTCAAAAGATTGCGTAGATAAAGGGTGCGATCGCGGTGCTTTGCGCCGCGATGAGAAGGCCGCCAAGGCATAACAGCCCAAGGATAATAGGTGCCATCCAGAACTTGCGGTAAACCCGCATAAATTTGAATAACTGCGAAATCAGCGACAGCATTTTAGAACATGTCTCCCAGCGTTTCAGCGTTGGTCTGGCGGTCTACCGGGGCCCAGTAGGTGGCAGCTTGTATTGCGACTTTGCGGCGCATGGGATCACGACGATAGAATCTGAGTATAAGTCCCGTTGGAAACACCACAAGGAAGAAAAAAGACCCAAGAATCAAGAAGTTACTGATTATTCCTAGGCGCATAGAAAAAGTTCGCCAGAGCCGATTCAGCGGCAGGAGTAAGGCTGGAATGAGCAGTCCCGTAGCGAGAAAGACGGCGGCGGCGATCAGGAGTCCATCCGGAATACTATCTGTCAGAAACCATACGATGCCCGACAGTATGGTGAGGGCCCCGGCCATGGTTAGCCCAAACGCACGGTCGGCTTGACGTGGCGGCATCATGCGGCACCTCCCTGCTCATGCCTGACAGAGGTGGGGGGTTTGGCAGAAATATCCCAACGTTCCTGCCATTCGGGATCAGCGGCGTAAATTTGGTAGACTAACTGCATCGTCCTCAAGGCATCATCGGATGATCCGTTGCCGATGGGAGCGCCCTTACAAACCGCATTGGCAAACTCCTCTATTTCGTCGGCCCAGGATGAATCGTGGTTATAGCGGGTTGTTTGTTCGCGTGGATCGCCGGTTTCATCGCCGGCGGCCCAGGCAACAGTCAGTGTCTCCGCACCATAGCTTTTGGAGCCCGATAGGATGCCGCTCAGCGTTAAGGCGCCACGGCTTAACGATATATCGAGATGAAAGCGGTGTCGCCACTGGGTCGCCGAGGAATGCAGCATGGCCACTTTTCCATCGCCCGTACGCATCAGGGCATAGGCATTATCCTCTACCTCGTGGCCCCAGAAATTATTGGTGATGAAGCTGTGAACATCAACGAATTCGCCAGCGAATAATCGCAATAGGTCGACCATGTGGATTCCTTGGTCAAGCAACACGCCCCCGCCGGCAAGGGCCCGCTCAGTACGCCATGATGTCTGACCGAATGTAATCAGCTTGGACTTGCCATATACGCCGCGCAAGTTAATGACGTCTCCCAATTCACCGGAGTGAATGAGCGCTAGAGCATCGCGCACGGAATCGTGATAGCGATGATTAAATCCATACTTGAGCACCAGTCCAGGATTACACTTTTCGACTTCGATGACGCGGGCGATGTCTGCGACATTCCTTCCTGGTGGCTTCTCGCAGAAAACGTGCAGTCCACGTTCCAGAGCGCTGATGGTCACCAAGGGATTGAGGTCATTGGTCAGGCAGACGAATAAGCAGTCGATATTTGCGGCCTCCTGCTCCAGTAGCCGCCGGTAGTCGGTATAGTGACGAACGCCATCTTCAAAGGTGCTTTCTCCGCTCAGGGTACGGTCACACACGGCAATGGTCTCGAGATTTGGATGAGCATCAATGAAGGTCCGCCGAAGTTTTCCGACAACGCCATAACCGGCAATGCCGACACGAAGTGGGCTGGCGGAAAATGTCGTCATGTTGTCGTACCCCCTTCCGAGAATAACCGTGTGCGGTATAGGTTTGAAATGGCCTCGTTGCTTCGGCCGAGCCGGGTCGATTCGGCGTTCGAATCGACTGGAACCCAAGTGCCGGCTTCATCCGATCGATAAAATGCATGAAGTAAGCGCAGGGTCTGCAGGCAGTCCTCCCGGGTGACCGGATAGGGTGTCTCATTTGTCACATCGGTAACAATATCTCGATACATCTGGGTGTGGCCGAACCCGTAAACTGAGCCATGTCCTTTGATGCTCAAAAAATTCTCGCTGTTGGAGGCACAATCATCGGGTGCAGGTGTAAAAATCTGTAGTTCGTTAACGCCAATACCACCGATCTGGGCTAATCCCTTTTCGCCGACAATGGATATCGATGCCTCGAAGTCATCCGGTCGTGCTGCTGTTGTTACTTCAAGGCTTCCGAGGGCACCATTAGTATAGCGGAGCGTGGCAACCACGGCATCCTCGACCTCGATCTTGGCCCCAAGCGTGCGCATGGTTGCGTTGACGTCGGTTACTTCACCGCATAAATGGCGCATCAGATCGACATGATGGATTCCCTGGTTGGTTAGACAGCCGCCATCGTGACTGAAGGTGCCACGCCAGGGTGCCATTTCGTAGTAGCGCTGGGGCCGGCACCAGCGAACCCGCACGTTGACGAGGCGAATATCGCCAAGTTCTCCATTGTGCAAAGCTTGGCGCACGCGCGCGACAGCCTTGTTGTGGCGATTCTGGAACACGGGAAAGACCCGCACACCGGATGCGTCTGCAACCTCATAGGCATCCTGCATTTGACCGGGTCGCATGAATGTTGGTTTCTCGACTACAACATGCTTGCGGTATCGTTCCATAATGTCGATCGCATGCTCGTGGTGCATGCCTGACGGCGTAACCACGGCGACGATGTCAATGCTGGGGACGTCCTGCAGCATCTGGTGGTAGTCGGTAAAGAAGGGAATAT
>CAUZNJ010000287.1:0-3129 GCA_963580965.1 Alphaproteobacteria bacterium
TGCAGTTTGACTCACCTTGAAGGGCAGCGCTTCATTCGCCATCTCTTCTAACTGCGGCATGTTGGAAACCGCCATGCCAATCGTGCGCACGGTCAGGTCGTCTTGTGCCCAAATAGTTGGGAAACCACCAATCGCAGAACCAGCCGCTAGGCCAGCCACAGCGGCTGTGCCCTTAAGCATGCTACGACGGCTTACACCTGTCTTTGAACTTTTACTCATATTCATACTCCTCGCCTGTCATTTGCCTGTTATTGCAATGATATTAAACGCTCCCCACCTCTTAACCAGCCAAGTTGCAGCATCTCTGCCGCTGGGGAGATCCTAGTCGAAAGTTTCTCCGATTAGGTTTTGGCTGCCAATTGCTTGTTCCAGAGCACGGCCTTCTTCAGCCGCCCATGCGGCATGTACATTATCGCCGACCTTTGCAGGATTACTGAAAAATTCGTGATCATCGATCACCGCGACAATGCGTTCATCGTTCGGCTTGACGATCGTAACCTTGACCCAATTGCCCTGGTATTCGAGCGCATGAACAACGCCCTTAACTGAATTTTGAGCATCACCCTCAGAGCCACCGAGATGCACTTTATCGCGGCGGACGCCAAAGCTGAGAGAACGGCCAACATCGGTGCCGGTTGCAGTGAGGTGATAAACCTCGCCAGAGTCGCCCTTAAGCGTCATCTGGCCGTTGTTCACTTCGGCGACCGTGCCGTTTACAACATTCCAACCGCCCATGAACTCAGCCACATAGGTGGTTTTCGGCTGACCATAAATTTCCACTGCGGTACCGGACTGTTCAATATGGCCGGTATCCATCACCACCACCATATCGCCCATGGCGAGCGCCTCAGGCTGGGTGTGTGTTACATGGATAAAGGAAATGCCGAGGTCCTGCTGAATAAACTTCAATTCCGCGCGCATATGCAGACGAAGATATTCGTCAAGCGCAGAGAGCGGTTCATCAAGCAAAAGCACCTTCGGGTTGGTGATCAACGAGCGCGCCAGCGCAACGCGCTGCTGCTGGCCGCCTGACAATTGCTCCGGCATCCGCTCGGCCATGGGCTCGAGCTGCACCTTCGTTAAAATTTCATACGCTTTCTCACGCCGCTCGGCTTTGCCAACGCCCTTCATTTTTAAACTGAAGGCAACATTGTCCACCACCGTAAGATGCGGGAACAGAGCGTAGCTCTGGAACATCATCGATGTGCCGCGCGCACCAGTGGGCAAATCAACAACTGACTTGCCGCCGATCATGATATCGCCTTCTGACACCGTCTCGTGACCTGCAATCATGCGCAGCAGCGTTGTCTTGCCACAGCCACTCGGTCCGAGGAGGCAGCAATAGCAGCCGTCGGGAATTGTTAAATTTATGTCTTCGACCGCCACTGTCGGGCCAAAAACTTTCTTAACGTCCTTGATTACGATTTCGCCATCACCTGCCATGGCAACAAAACGTCCTTTTTTTCATTTTCTCAATTCACGCTCAGAAATCGAGCGCCGGGCACCGTACTCACGCCCTAATATTCCAACTTCCCCAATGAGGAACCTATAGGGTTCTAGATAACCCCCCCAGAGGCAAGTGAATTCTTCGCGCCCCCTTTTCGGGGATCGTTGGTTGTCGGAAATGGAAATACCCTCCCAAAGCCTGGGTCACAAGCATATTTTACATTGTCCGGACAAATTATTTTCAAATTGTCCGGACAAGTCATGATATGACACGCCTCAGCGCACCCACACCTACAAGGAACTTTACCATGAAACGCGACCCATGTCCCGCCCTCGACCGCGAAGAAGAGGAAATGATTCTGGACGGAATCGATCGGTTTCTAGAGCGTGACGTTAAGCCCTACGTCTCGGAGCTCGAAGCCAACGACACCTATCCCGAAGATATCGTCGTTAAAATGAAAGCGCTTGGCCTGTTCGGCGCCACGATTTCGGCGGAGTATGGCGGCCTTGGACTGCCCGCAACGACCTACGCAAAGATTGTTGAAAAAATTTCTGCCACCTGGATGTCGGTCAGCGGTATCATCAATTCACACTTAATTATGGCTGCTGCGGTCGAACGGCACGGCACGGATGAGCAGAAAGAGTGCTATTTGCCGCGATTCGCCACCGGCGAGCTGCGCGGCGGCGTCGCTCTGACCGAGCCCGATGCCGGCACGGACCTGCAAAGCATTCGCACGGTTGCCAAACGCGACGGCAACCAGGGCTACGTGGTCAATGGCGCCAAAATGTGGATCACCAACTCGATTCATGGCAATTGCGTCGCCTTGCTCGTCAAAACGGACCCGGAGGCCAAGCCACGCCACACCGGGATGAGCCTCTTCATCGCCGAAAAAGGCCCCGGTTTTAAGGTCAGCCGCAAGCTCGAAAAGCTCGGCTATAAGGGCATCGATACCGCCGAGTTGGTATTTGAGGATTACTACGTCAAAGCCGATAAGTTGATCGGCGGCAAAGAAGGATTTGGCTTGAAGCAGGTTTTGGGCGGCCTTGAGCTCGGCCGAATAAATGTCGCGGCACGCGGCGTCGGTATTGCCCAGGCAGCGCTCGACGAATCGGTCAAATATAGCCAAATGCGAAAAACCTTCGGCAAGCCGATCTGCGAACATCAGGCAATACAGCTTAAACTTGCAGATATGGCCACCCGAGTTGAGGCGGCGCGCCTCTTAACCGAGCGTGCGGCGGAAGCCTATCAGCGCGGTGACCGGGCCGACATGGAGGCCGGCATGGCAAAACTGTTCGCCACCGAAGCGGCGATGGATAATGCGCTGGATGCCATGCGCATTCATGGCGGCTATGGCTATTCCAAAGAATATCCCATTGAGCGCTTGTTCCGCGATGCGCCGCTGCTGTTGATCGGCGAAGGAACGAATGAGATTCAACGAATTGTCATCTCCCGTCAACTTATCGAGCGCAACCCTATCTAATGACAACACCCTCCCTGCCCTTGCGCGGGCTTAAGCTGATTACCATCGAGCAATATGGCGCGGCGCCATTTGGCACGATGTATTTGGCTGATCTCGGCGCCGAAGTGATCAAGGTCGAAAATCATCATAGCGGCGGCGAGATGGGCCGCCATGTGGTGCCCTATTCGGAAGATGGCGACAGTCTTTTTTTCCAGACTTTCAG
>CAUZNJ010000288.1:0-3108 GCA_963580965.1 Alphaproteobacteria bacterium
TATGCTCCCAAACTCGGTGCAGGCGCAAAAGGCGAAACCAATCTATTGCCAGAATAATGGATTCGTGGTGCTGGCCGCCGAGATTGAAAATGCAAAAAAGTCTGGACTACCCCCTGCCCTAATCGACGCTGCCCAACGGCGCTATGAACGCGCCCGGCGCTGGCGCATGCGGGCCCGCGCTGCCGAATGCCAAGGGTTGCTGCGTAATGCGCTCAACGATCTTCGCCTCGCTGCAGCTGGAAAATCTGCGGCCTCCACTATCGGCATTAAGTGCGATGCGCCAAATCTCAAGCGCTTGTCTAACGCCATCACCAAAGGTCGTGAGGCGAAGCTTAACCACGCGTTGATCCGCTCCGTACAGTCGCGCTACCTGATATCCAAAAAGCTGCTAGCGCAAAACAAGCTGGAAAGTTGTCCCCGCCAAATTGCCACCGGGTTGCGATCACTAAAGAATGCCCATGCAGCACAGGCGACAAAGGCCAAGAAACTAGCACGTGGTGTTCAATGTAACGATAGCGGGTTTAGTTCCCTCAACGCCGAGATGCGAACCGCCCGTATCACCGACCTCGCCCCCAGCGCGATCAATGCCGCCAAGAAGAACTATCGCAAAGCCCGCAGACTGCGTCGTAAAAAGAACGCCGATGCCTGTGCGGTGCAGCTTAATGCTGGGCTGAACGTCATTCAGAACGCGCGTAAATAGGATATTTACAGCGCCGGCAACGCTCTTCCATTTGATATTCTAGTCTTCGCCAACGTAATATCTCTCTAGCCGTAACCTACGGAGTTAAGGACCAAGATGTTCGCTGATAATCAGGCTTTAGCGTTATTTCCAACCACTGTTTGGCTGCATCGGCTCAAACCAGAAGATACGACCAGGATAAATGATACGATCCGCGTCAAATTGTTGTCCCTGCTGGACCCCGGTGCAGAAAACCTTGAGAACACCCGACACCAGACGGGGAAGGACCTCCACACACTGCCCGAATTTCAGGAATTCAATAAGGTTCTGATGACGGCCGCCAAAGGCGCAACGGATTTTTTGAAAATCGCAGAGGAAGGGCTGGAGATTACGAGTTGCTGGGCCAACATCAACACCAAGGGTGGGACGACGAAACCGCATACCCACCCGAATAATTATCTTAGCGGCGTCTACTATGTCGACACTCCAGAAAATTCAGGGTCGATTGACTTTGAAGACCCCCGCGCCCAGCCACTCCTAATTCGCCCGCGATTTCAGGAGTCAACCGGGGAAAATTCCGGACATGTCATTGTCGACGTCGAACCAGGCATGTTGCTGTTATTTCCCGCATGGCTCATCCATTCCGTAAAGCCAAATCCTTCCGATCAGCTGCGTATTAGTATCAGTTTCAATTTGATGTTCAGCTCGTTTACCGAGAAGGTCAGCCCGGTTCAATGGAAGGGCAACGTCACCACGACGTGACATCGGCCCCTATTATCCTAGGCTTCGCCGGCACGGCCTGGTCGAAGAAATTTCTCGAAGCTATGGACGAAGCCCCGTACAGGCGCTGGGCCGCACGCATTGTTACCTCAATCGCCGGATATTATGTGCTCTATCGCGGCTATCTCGCCGTCACTACGTAAGCCAGGGAAAAACTAAGGAGAATGGATATGGCCGACAACCTTGAACCGCTGTTGTTGGATCTCGTCGAGTGGGTTGCTGAAACACCGCGTCCCTATTCGGATGTTCTCGCCGCCAGGCAGACATCCTGCACGCGCCTCACTGTTTTCGGAGATGTTATTGACCTCGGCCTGCTCGACCGCTATCACGACACCACAGGCAAAACGCCTATTGGTGCGTCAGATGCAGGCCGAACCTACCTAAAAGAAAAAGGCCGGACGGCCCACTAAACTTTATTGCCGCAGTCCGAGACGCTGCATCCGCGGCAAAATCTCATCGCGGATCACCGGCATGTCATCGACATAATTCACCAACCCGATCGCCATACCGTTAAGACCACACCCGGCGAGAAACTCAAACTTTTCCGTGACCTCGTCATAGCTGCCGACCACCGGATAGGTGCCGGTGCCGCTGATGATCGCCTCTTTCATCTTGGCGAGCTTCGTCCCTGAAGACGAGCCACCCTTGGTGCGGATTTTCACCGTGTGCTCGGCGGCTTCCCAGTCACCATGCTCATGGACAATATAGTGATAATACTCCGCCGCTTCCTTGGCAGTTGGCTTGGTAATCACATGGCCACTCGCATAGATGCCAGCGCTATTCTCTGGCGCGGTCTTGCACAAATCTTCGACTTTACCCGCCAACTCCTCAAGCTCGCGGATCGAGGTGAACAGGCAGTCGCAATGACGCGCTGCAAAGGCGCGACCAACCGGTGAGTTGCCAGCGCTAATCAAGAGTGGCCGGTCGTCGCCATAAGGTTTGGGCTTGCACTTCACGCCCTTGAGGTCGAAATACGTACCCTTGTGATCAAACGGCTCAGTTTCCTCCCAGATGCGTTTGACGACGGAGACCCATTCCTCGGAATACTCATAGCGCGCATCGTGATCGCGGATACCGACGCCATGCATCTCATGCTCATCGACATTCCAGCCCGAGACGATATTGAGCCCGAACCGCCCCTGACCAATATGATCGGCAGTGACCATCTGCTTGGCGCAGAATACCGGCCCAATCATAGAGACATGCACCGTACCAAAGATCGATATGCCCTTGGTCGCAGCCAGCAGACCAGAGGCCCAGGTCAACGTCTCATAGGACGAGCTCGCGGTATCGGTGACGCCGCCATAGCCGTGCCAGCGCCCGATGGGCAGTATGAATTCCAGCCCGGCCTCATCGGCAAGCTGGGCGGCTTTCAGATTGTTCTCCCACGATGCATCCCAATATTCCGGCGCCAGCGTCATCGTCAGCCCGCCCGAACAGTTCATGCCAAACAGGCCCAGCTTAAACCTGTTATCGTTATACATGCGTGTGCCCTGCCGGCTCATCCCCTGCTCCGCTATCGATTGATTAGAGCGGTAAGTTTAACGCCAGCGAGGGGATAGCGCCAAGGGGTGGCAAAGGCTTTACTTCCAAAACAGCTATTTAGCAGCATTCTTGTTGTAACGTAGAAAGAGACGCCTAGGGACTTC
>CAUZNJ010000289.1:0-3086 GCA_963580965.1 Alphaproteobacteria bacterium
ACGAACCATAGCCACGCCAGGGTGGTGATGATCAGGTCCCCTGGCCAGGGGACCAGGCCCGTGAATGGATTGAAGCCGGTTGGTAAGGTGGTAAGGGCGGTCGCGATTGCCACGGTATGTCCGGCCAGCCTAACTTGAGGCGACAAACCGGAAAGGTCGTCCATCCATGATAGTGCGGCTAGTGCCGCCGCCGCGATGGCGCAAATGATTGTCACCTCCGGGGCTGCGCCAAGCGGAATAGCTACTAGCCAGGCGATAATGAGGATGGGAACGACGGCAAGTCCGCCGCCTCTTGGCGTTGGTTCCGAATGGCTACTGCGTGCGTTCGGATGGTCGAGGATGGCCCGGTAGCTCAACATGCGCATCACTACGTAGGTTGCTACTAGGCTGGCCGCGAGTGTTGCAGCGGTGAGAATGGCTACGTTTAGTCCGCTCATGTCAGTTGCTCAGAGGATGCCGTTGGAAGCTGACATTCCGAGCCGAGCGAGTAATGGATGAAGCGGAGATTAGCGAGGAGGTTCATGTCAAGCTGGCACTTGCTGGCGCCATGCAACCAACGTTAGAAGGGACCAGATCTTAAGTCCCATATCCCGCCGGCCATGTTGGTGCTGGTGGAGCAAATCCTGGACTGCGGGCCAATTGAGGCCGGCGTTTGTTATCGAATCGGAGTTAAGGCGCTCGGTGATAACTCCAGCAAGATCACTCTTTAGCCAGCGGCTCATGGGTGGGTTAAATCCCCGTTTGGGGCCGAGTAGAAGGTGAGGAGGAAGAAGCTTCTTAGCTATGGCTCGAAGAATAGATTTTGGTCCTTCGGACATGCGGGTTTTTGAATTGATACGGCAAACCGCCTCGACGATGCGATGGTCGAGTAGCGGCAGGCGTAACTCAAGGGCATGGCGCATGCTCATGGCATCGCCATAGGCAAGAAGGTTGCCGGGCAGAAATGATTGCAGGTCGGTTGCCTGCATAGCGTCCAGCGCGTCAGTGGGAGATGACTGGCGATAGAGACGGGCGATCGGGCGGTCGGGCGGTGCGCCGCTCTCTCCAAGCAAGCGTTGGCGTTCGATTGGATCAAAATATTCAACCCAGGACGCATACATGGCGTCATCGGGCAAGCTGGCAGCAGTGAGAAACTCTCTCGCTCGCCGTGGTGTATGCCAGCCCTCGCTACTCTCCGGGATCATGTTGGCAAGGGGTCCAATGACACGTTCTCTCAGCCAAGCCGGCAGGCGGCGGTAGTCCCGCGCCAATAGGCCACCATGGTAGCGGGGGTAGCCAGCGAAGACTTCGTCGCCGCCGTCACCAACCAATGCCACGGTGACATGTTCGCGGGCCTTGCGGGATAGGTCATTTATCAAAAGCGCGGTTGGGTTGCCGAACGGTTCACCGAAGCTTTGAACGTGATCGTCAAGCAGTCCGGACAAGTCGGAACTGGCGGGTAGTTCTGTGTGCTCAGCACCTATATAGCGGGCAATTTCTGCTGCCTGCCGGCGTTCGTCGTAAGCCGGCTCATTAAATGTCATGGTAAAGGTGAGGATCCGGTTATCGCTACCCGAAGCCTCTGCCATGAGAGTAGCAATGACGGCGCTGTCAATGCCGCCGGATAGGAAGCAGCCAACCGGGACGTCCGCAATCATTCGACTGGCAATGGATTGGCGTAAAAGAGGAAGGAGCTCTTCCGCGGCCTCGTCAGCCGACAGATTCCGGGTGCCGTGAACGTCCGGCGTCCAATACGCTTCTATGCTTGTCTGGCCGTCTTGCCATTGCAGGACGTGGCCTGGCAACAACTTGCGAATGCCTTGATAGATGGTGCGCGGCGCTGGAACGTATAGGCAGGCGAGGTATTCCGACAGTGCCTCTCTGTCTATGGATAGAGAGACGTCCGGATGAAAACGCAGGGCGTGGATCTCGGATGCGAAAGCGAGGCCACCACCGGGTAGCGGTGCGTAAACCAGCGGCTTGATGCCAAGCCGGTCGCGGGCGAGCAAAAGCCGGCGTTCTTGCCGGTCCCATAGGGCTATGGCGAACATTCCGGCGAAGCGAGCCAGTCCGGCGGTACCGTCGCGCCGCAGAACCGCGAGCACTACCTCCGTATCGCCTGAGGACCGAAATGTCTCTCCCATGGCTTCTAGTTCGGCGCGCAGTTCACGAAAGTTATAAACCTCCCCATTGTACGAGAGGATCCAGCGCCCGCACGCAGACTCCATCGGCTGAGAGGCAGCGTTGCTGAGATCGATTACAGACAGGCGGGTGTGAGAAAGGCCGAAGCCTGTATTTTCGTCGCGCCAGATGGCGTCATAATCTGGGCCACGGTGCTTTAGGCCTATTCGGGTGGATTCGAGAAAGGCCCAATTGCCATCTGAGGTGCCGGCAATGCCGCACATCGGCTAGGTCTTAGCCTCATTCCGAATCATGTGGGCGTCAGCCATCAAAGCCACTGTCATCGGAAGAGGTTATAACGAATGATACAATAGATGGCGCGAAATCCATCTTTCCAGGTTATTTTTTTGCCTTCTTCATAGGTTCGGCCAGCGTACGAAATACCAACCTCGTATATGCGCAAGCGAGGGCGAATTGATGCAATGTGTGCCGTAATTTCCGGTTCAAATCCGAAGCGGTCTTCGTGAATGGTAATTTGTTCGAGAGCAGTGCGCCGGAAAATCTTGTAGCAGCACTCCATGTCCGTAAGGTTCAGATTGGTCATCATGTTGGATAGGAGTGTTAGTATTTTGTTACCCACGCTATGCCAGAAATAGAGCACGCGCGTATTGCTCCCGCCCTTGAAGCGGGTGCCGTAAACGACATCGGCACGACCCGCGACGATAGGCTCCAGCAGATGCGGGTAGTCGGTAGGGCTATATTCAAGATCGGCGTCCTGGACCATTAGAATATTGCCGGTCGCTGCTGCAAACCCGCTTCTCAATGCGGCTCCTTTACCGCGATTGCGACCCTGTCGCAGAACGCGAACGCGGAAATCGTGAGTGGCGATGCGTTCCGCGATGGTAACGGAGTCATCTGTCGACCCGTCGTCGACCACCACCACTTCGAGCTCCATACCTAGGACATCGGCGGCCAACACCCGCTCT
>CAUZNJ010000290.1:0-3080 GCA_963580965.1 Alphaproteobacteria bacterium
TATAGCTTCCAACTACGCATAGGATATTATTGAAGCATAAAATATCTCTATGAGCGAGACATTAGCTTAAATGCATTTAATGACATAAGAATTTTCCCCTCGGGAAAAAAACAGCTAAACGCATAATATAAATTCTACGTAAGACATTGTTTTATATAGATAATTGTTCGTAAATACACTGATATAGTTTCTCGAGCCGTCAACACGGAAAATCACAGACCAAATATTGTGTGCATGCCGGTACGCTCGGCCAGAGCCGACATGGCCACATCGTCAGGAATTGGGCCCAGGTTGGCCGCCGCTTCAAAGATCAGCGGCAGCAGGCTAAGGTCGCCAGCGCTTGGGTAAAAAATGCCAGGCTGGGACAGTAACCAGTGTACTGCCAAGCGTATGTCATCAGGGTTTTCCAGAGGCTGGTACCAGGTCGTGCGGTTGCGCTTAGCACCAGCTGCCCACGGGCCGCGCGCTATACCCTTGATGGTCTGAATGGCCACGCCCCGCTCGATGCATAGAGCCGCTGTTTTCTTAAAATCCGCAGCGTAAGTAGCGTGATGAGCAGCAAACCAATTCCACGGCATTAGAATGGAATCGAAGGAGAAGCGTTCCAGCGAGCGGCGGTGCATGGCTGCCACCGTCCAGCCATGGCCAGTGACGCCAATAAAGCGCACCAACCTAGCCTCGCGCGCCTCGATACAGGCATCCAGCGCGCCGCCGGGTGACATCGCCTGATCCCATTCGTCCGGATGGAAGAGGGCATGTAGCTGGATCATATCTAGCTGATCCGTGCGCAGGCGGTCCAGAGAGCGGTGAATGCCGTCGCGGGCGCCCTGATAGTCACGGTGGGGTGTTTTGCTGGCCAGGAAGAAATCGTCCCGATGGCGGTCCATCCACGGGCCAATGCGCAGCTCGGAATCACCGTAGCGAGCAGCAGTGTCTATGTGGTTGATGCCGTATTGTAGCAACAAGTCTAGGGTGCGGTCAGCGGTCGCCTGATCGACATTTTTTAATGCGGCAGCACCAAAAATAACCGCAGTGCTGCTGTGTCCCGTACTACCAAACGGTCGTTTCTCGATGGCCATACTTGCGCCTGCTTGAGTTTGAGTATGCCCGCTATGAATCTAAACTATTTAAAGCACTTCCTTGTTGATTACGTTTTCCGGATTGAGCTTCCCGTCAAAGCAATCGACGATATTCTGGGCGGCGACGGCCCCCATGCGAAACAAGCTTTCTTCCGTCACCCCCGCCGAATGGGGAGAAACCAAGATGTTGTCAAGCTGGAACAACGGGTCGTCAGGGGTGGCCGGCTCGATGACGAAAGGGTCAATGCCAGCACCAGCGATTACTTTATTCTTAAGCGCCACGTAGAGCGCCTTTTCGTCAATGATATTGCCACGCGCCGTGTTAACGACGAAGGCAGTTGGCTTCATAGACGCTAGTTCTTTGGCGCCAATCATGCCGTTCGTCTCGTCATTCTTAGGGCAATTGACGGATACGAAATCCATATTAGGCAACGCCACGCGCCAATCATCGACGGGAATAGCACCAGCTGTAAGGATAGCATCCTGGACAACGTAGGGGTCATGGACGAAGACCTCCATCTCCATCGCCTTGAGGCGCGGCACCAAACGGCGACCTATGCGGCCAAAGCCGAGAATCAGCACCTTGCGCCCAGCAATGTCATAACCGATGTGGTCGTAGCGGATATCCCAGTTTCCCTTGCGCACCTCGCGGTCAAAAACTACGGCACGTTTGGCTAGAGCCAGGATAAAAAACATAGCGTGCTCTGCGACGGTGACGGAGTTCGCCGTGCCCACGACCGCCAGGGGTATGCCCCGCTTCGTCAAGGCGGGCACGTCAATGGCATCATAACCGACGCCGTGGCGGGCGACGATCTTTAGCCGGTCGGCCTTATCAATGATACGCTCCGTAAAGGGCGCGACACCCATCAGAGCGGCATCGTACTCCCCAATATGTTGCAGAATATTTTCTTCCGAGAGTTCGGTGAAGCGCACCGCCTCAATATCATCGCGGCCATCAAGAACCGACCGCACACCGACGGTCATCGGCATCTGCACCATTATACGTTTTTTCATCGCGCTGCGTTCCCCTGCATGCCGCATTGAGAATTCCAAATAGCATTTAAATTCGAACCAAAAGGTGACCCGATGTTTACCAACACGCAAGGCCTTTGAGCCAAGTGGCCAACACGCCTCCCTCCCAACGGGGAAATGGCCAGGGTGATGAGTGCACGGGCCCCGGGATCATCATCATGTAGCGAACAGTCAGCGTAAGGCCGAGCAGTCAGTTACAACAGTACATAATTTGCGAACACGGTCCGCCGGTGCAGCTTCAAGTTGGTCCAGTTTAACGGGCTTGACGCCGATATTGCCGAATTTCGTCTTAGGAGGAAGGGTAAAGTAAATCCTTGAGCCAGGTCGCGGCGAAGTCGACGACGGCGTCTGGGTCGGCGCCTTGGTCAATAGATTCACGCAGGATCTTAGCGACCACCAACAGAGAAGCGGATAGCACCGCCGTATACTGATCCCATTTCTCGTCATCGCCGAGGCGTTCGAGGGCTCGAGTCATCAATAGAGCCGACATTTCCGTTCCAACCTCGTTGGCAAAATTTAGTTGTGCTTCGCTCATGACCTACATCCCTTGCTCACGAACTGCGATTTGGCCCTATGTGGACATTTGCGGCAATAGCACTTCGGGAAAAAAAGTAAAATTGATACCTCAATTTAGATGTAACGCTTAAAGTTTGGACTTTTGACAGGAACCGTAACAGGCCAGAGAAAAATGGAGCCCCAAAAATGGATAATTTTTACCTTCTTAAGGTCAAGCACGAGCACAATATCCATTATTTTGTTTTTCCTGAGATTGAGCAAGGTCTCGACGCGGAGCTTGGAAAGTGACGCCAAACCATCAGCACAGATGTTGTTATCAATGAGGTCCGTGCTAATTGAACCAATTAAGTATCTCTAAGGAACCGGGCAGACACGCAATTCTTAGCTTTCTTCAGTCAAGATACTCGGCTTGAAATTGCCCGAAATCCGTAAAGCTGCATTCCGCTTCCACAG
>CAUZNJ010000291.1:0-3073 GCA_963580965.1 Alphaproteobacteria bacterium
CGGCAAAAGCACGATTCGCTAAAGGCCAGCCTGTCCCATCTTCGAGGTCTGTAACGAGCAGTTCAAGTCCCGGGTCGTTCCCCGCACGCGACATCAAACTGCTGAGGTTTATATCGATGGCTAGAACCTGATGGTGGAGACGTCGCAGCAGGCATACATGCCTTCCGCCACCGGCGGCAACGTCGAGTACTGCGCTAGCTGGGACGATGAGGGGCGTAAATCGGACCACCCAGGCCGAGGGCGCCGGAAGCTTTCGTCTCTGTTTAATGGTCCACAAAGGTTCAACAATCATAATATTATGCGACCGTTGCTATTTACCGTCCGACCAGCCAATTAATAGATCGCTTTAATTCCGTTCGCCCGATGGGGGAAATGGCTTGGTGACACCATGATTGTCTATGATCTGCTTTGTTCTAAAGATCACCGCTTTGAGACGTGGTTCCTCAATAGTGCCGCCTATGAGAAGCAGCGCAAGGCTAAGGTCATCGAATGCCCGGTCTGTGGTGACGTGAAGATTCGCAAGGCGCCGATGGCACCGGCTCTGGCACGTTCGGCACGTGGTGATAGTGAAGCGATTGATAACAAGCATGAAATGGCGAGAAAAACTATGGAAGTCGCCACCAAACTTCGTAAGGTCGTGGAGGAGAATTGCGATTACGTCGGTGATCGCTTTGCGGAGGAAGCCCGGCGTATTCACCATAGAGAAACTAAATCTCGCGGTATTTACGGTGAAGCCAATGACAAGGAAGTCCGTGAACTTGATGACGAAGGTATTTCGTATCAGCGCCTGCCTAATTTTCCTAAGCGTAATGACTGACGATCTCGCCTAGCTTTTTACTGCCATAGCCAAATAGTTGATGTCGATATCGTTGCTGAGCTGCCATTCTCCGACAAGCGGCGCATAGGACATGCCGCGCAGTGCCGTCATATCCATGTCGTTGCGCCGCAGGCCGCGCGCCATTTCTGACGGCTTGACGAAGTGCCGCCAATCATGCGTTCCAGGCGGCACCCAGCCGAGAATGTACTCTGCGGCGATCTTGCCCAATGCTAGGGATTGCCAAGTCCGGTTAAGGGTTGATAGCAACATAATCCCGCCGGGCCGCACCAATGCGCAACATGCGTCCAGGAAGCCATCAACATCCGCGACGTGTTCGATGACTTCCATATTGATCAGCGCATCGAACGTTTCGCCTTTCGTGACAAGATCCTCCGGCACTCCAGTGCGATAGGTGATATTGAGGCCCATTTCTCTGGCATGTGACTTTGCGATCGCAATTGATTCAGCGGCGGCTTCGATGCCGGTAACCGTGGCGCCAAGGCGAGATAAAGGCTCGCACAACAGGCCGCCACCGCAGCCAATATCAAGAACCTTTAGCCCTTTGATTGGTTTGACGGATTTGGCGTTGCGATCGAAGTGACCGCACAGGCTGTCGCGGATGAATGTCAGGCGGATGGGGTTTAGTCTATGCAGCGGCTTGAACGGGCCTTCTTCGTCCCACCAGTCCTCTGCGAGCGCGGCGAACCGGGAAACCTCGTCGTTTGCTGCGGACGTTCCGTGATATTCTACAGTTGGCGTGGCTTTGGCTTCTGCCATATGAGCTTCTACTTTCTAAAGCTTCAGAAATGCGTTACCGAAGCTGGGTTCTTGCCTGTATACGCGGCCCCGAGTATGTATACGTGACTGCCGCGCTGCAACCGTGTCGCGACCCGTATTGCGCATTGCTGCAGGCCGGAGCAGAACGGTGCCGGAACCCCCGTTTTGTAGTCGGCAATGAAACTGCGGGTCAAACTCGAGTAGGATTTGGCGCGCATGGCTCGCATCGTGCAAAAATTTGGTGGCACTTCAGTGGCCGACATCGGTCGCATGAAGGACGTGGTGCGCCATGTGCGCCGCGAGGTAGATGCCGGAAATCAGGTGGCCGTTGTCGTATCGGCCATGGCCGGTGTGACAAACGACCTGGCCGGTTATGTTCAAGCAATCAGCCCTATATATGATGCCCGGGAGTATGATGTTGTCGTCGCTAGTGGTGAGCAGGCGGCAGCAGGACTTTTGTCTTTGGCGCTTCAAGCAGAAGGCATTTCCGCGCGCTCCTGGCTTGGCTGGCAAATCCCGATCAATACCGACGTCATGCATGGCCGTGCCCGCATCGCTAGCATCGAAACTAAGGAACTGGAAGCTCGATTAAGTCGAGGAGAGGTTGTAGTCGTCGCCGGTTTTCAAGGGCTTGGCCCCGATAACCGAATAACCACCTTGGGGCGTGGTGGATCAGATACCAGTGCGGTGGCCCTTGCCGCCGCTTTGAATGCCGACCGCTGTGATATTTTTACGGATGTCGATGGCGTTTATACAACAGACCCACGCATCGTGCCGTCGGCTCGCAAGCTATCTCGCATCACGTATGAGGAGATGCTGGAAATGGCGTCGCTTGGCGCTAAGGTTCTGCAGACTCGGTCCGTGGAACTGGCAATGAAGAAAGCGGTTCGTCTGCAGGTCCTCTCAAGCTTCGAGGATATGCCAGGCACCCTGGTTGTGAATGAGGATGAGATCGTGGAACAGGAACTTGTCAGTGGAATCACGTATAATCGAGACGAAGCCAAGGTCACGTTGACGGGCGTACCGGACAGTCCCGGCATCGCCGCTAGTATCTTCGGCGCCCTGGCTGGTGGAAATATTAATGTTGATATGATTGTCCAGAATATTTCCGCCGATGGCTGCACTGATATGACTTTCACTGTCGGCAAGGACGACTTGGTGAGGGCGACCGACCTTCTCGAAAAGGCGCGGGATATCCTGGGTTACGAAAAGATGATCTCGGACTCTAATGTGGTCAAAGTTTCCGTGGTGGGCGTCGGTATGCGTAGTCATACGGGCGTCGCCTTGCGCATGTTTTGCGCGCTCGCCGAAAAAAGCATCAACATTCAGGTTATCTCAACATCTGAGATCAAGGTAAGTGTACTGATTGCCGAGGAATACACGGAGCTAGCGGTGCGTACGCTACACACCGCATACGGTCTTGATGCTGACTGATGAGCGGCAACAAAAAAACGCTGTGGTGATGGCCTTGCGGGCTGG
>CAUZNJ010000292.1:0-3056 GCA_963580965.1 Alphaproteobacteria bacterium
GCACATCGCCCCAGAGAGCGCTGCGGGTGGTCCCTTGCGTTTGGTAGAGACAGGCGATCAGATATGCCTAGATGTGCCGAACCGGCGGCTGGAACTGCTAGTTGAAGATGCCACTCTGGCTCAGCGCGCAGAGGCGTTAGGGCCCGTGAACTTGGATATTCCAGAGCGTGGATACCGACGTTTATTTATGGAAACTGTGCAGCAAGCGAACCGTGGCTGTGACTTCGACTTTTTGGTACCTAAGCAGGAAATCGGCGTAATTCCGCGTTTACGTAATTGACGTCGCAATGAGCAGTAGTTGGAGGTGTCAGGGCCGGTTAATTATGCCGTTCTCCATTCCTTCGACTGTCTTGCCCATACGCAGGAGCGTCCATGAGTAAAGCCACCTGCATTGAAGCTGACAACGCCACGCCGCGCCTGGAGTTGCGCGGTGTGTCCAAGAGTTTTCCTGGGATCAAGGCGAACGATTCCATTGATCTAACCCTTATGCCTGGAGAGATTCATGCTTTGCTTGGCGAGAATGGCGCGGGCAAGAGCACACTGGTGAAGGTGGTTTACGGCGTCATGCGCGCCGACGAAGGTACCATAGCCTGGAACGGTAAAGACGTTGATATAGACTCGCCGGCAACCGCTAGGAAACTTGGCATTGGTCTCGTTTTCCAACACTTTTCGTTGTTCGATTCGCTCACCGTCGCAGAGAACATCGCACTTGGCATGGAAGAGAAAATACCAATGCGCGCATTGGCGGCGCGCATTGGCGAAGTCTCGGCACGCTATGGCCTAACCCTTGATTCGGCCCGTCATGTTCATTCCTTGTCCGTCGGCGAACGCCAACGGGTGGAGATTGTCCGGTGCCTATTACAGAACCCTTCGTTATTGATTATGGATGAACCGACGTCCGTACTGACGCCACAGGAGGTCAAGCTGCTATTCGAGACTTTGCGGCGGTTGGCGTCTGAAGGCTGCAGCATCCTCTACATCTCGCATAAGCTGCAGGAAATTCGTTCCCTGTGCTCGGCGGCTACCATCATGCGCGGCGGCCGGGTGGTTTCTTCTTGCGACCCAAGACAGGAGACCTCCCGCGGCCTAGCCGAAATGATGATTGGCAGTGAGCTGGCGCCGGCAAGATACAATGATAACAAAAATCTTGGCGTGGCGCGGTTGGTTGTCGATCACCTATCGATGAAATCCGACGATCCATTCGGCACCAATCTCAAGGACATTTCCTTTGATGTTAGGGCAGGAGAAATATTTGGCATCGCCGGTGTCGCTGGCAATGGCCAGATAGAGCTCCTTGCCGCCCTATCTGGCGAGCGCTGCCTGATACCTGGAAGCCATACAATTTTAATGGATGGCAAACCAGTTGGACACTATGGCCCGAGAGTGCGGCGTGAACGCGGGCTTGCTTTCTTGCCGGAGGAGCGGCTGGGGCGTGGCGCTGTGGCGGACATGTCTCTATCGGAGAACAGCTTGCTTGGTAGTTACCGGCGCGAAGGATTGGTCGAACGCGGTTTTATCAATTCGGGGGAATTGCAAACCTTTGCTGGCCAGATCATCAATGATTATCAGGTCGTGGCACGCGGCACTCAGTCAGCGGCCAAAAATCTTTCTGGCGGCAATCTACAGAAATACATGATTGGCCGAGAAATTCTACAAAACCCCGGCGTATTGCTGGCCGCCCATCCAACTTGGGGTGTTGATGCGGGCGCAGCGGCTGCCATTCACCTGGCGCTGATTGCGCTTGCGCGCAGCGGCTCCGCGATCCTTCTTGTATCAGAAGACCTGGATGAGCTTTTTGCTATAAGCAACCGCCTTGCCGTTATTCAAAGTGGGACGTTATCTCGGTCTATGTTGACTAAAGATACATCGGCGGAATGCTGTGGGCTACTTATGGGGGGCGTAACGGGCAGTGTAGGGGAGGCGGCAACCGGTGCTTAGGTGGATTTCTTGCGCCCGCCATGGCTTGTGTTACGTTTAGGTACTTTCTCTTCCCGGGACGGTCCTGAAAAGTGCAGTGGGCCTGCTGTTGAACGATGTGACTCTGTAGGGGGACGTAAGAAGGTGATCTTTCGCGCTGCCCAGCTTTCTTATTCTTTCGGTAGCACGCGGCCGCGCAGACCTTGGTGGGTGTGAGAAATGCAGGCTAGGTTGGTGCCACGCACTGAGATCTCCCAGACCATGGTATGGCTGACGCCGGTGCTGGCGATATTGCTGACTTTGTTTTTCGGAGCGTTCCTGTTCATCTATTTAGGATTCGATCCGGTTCGCGGTCTGCAAACTTATTTCATTGAGCCGGTGTCGACAGCTTACGGCGTTGGCGAATTGGCATTGAAGGCAACGCCTCTGGCCTTGATTGCTCTGGGCCTATCTCTAGGCTTTCGCGCCAATGTCTGGAATATCGGCGCTGAAGGTCAGTTTACTGTGGGGGCCATATGCGGCGGCGGCGTAGCGCTGCTGTTCTATGATACAAACAGCTGGTGGTTGCTACCGCTGATGGCCCTTGCTGGAATTATTGGAGGGATGGCCTACGCCTTCATTCCCGCTCTACTCAAGACCCGTTTTAATGCTAACGAGATTCTCACTAGCTTGATGCTTACGTACTTAGCCACTCTGTTCCTTAGCTATCTGGTGCACGGGCCATGGCGCGATCCGGATGGGCTAAATTTTCCGGAATCCCGCATGTTTAGCGATTCCGCCGCTCTGCCGATTCTGATGGAGGGAACGCGATTTAATGTTGGTGCGATTGTTGCTATTGGCGTCATTGCCGCCGTTTGGCTTCTGCTTGCGCGAGGCTTCATTGGTTATCAAATTAAAGTCGTTGGTCAGGCGCCAAAGGCCGCTGCGTTCGCTGGTTTTGATCCGCGCCGCGTCGTTTGGCTAACCTTCGGTATTGGAGGTGGGCTGGCGGGACTGTCTGGTCTTTTTGAAGTGTCGGGCGCCATTGGTCAGCTGCACCCTAGTATTTCCTCGGGCTATGGCTTTACCGCGATCATCGTCGCTTTCCTCGGGCGCCTGCATCCCATTGGTATCATTGCTGCTTCCTTGTTAATTGCTCT
>CAUZNJ010000293.1:0-3051 GCA_963580965.1 Alphaproteobacteria bacterium
CGGAACTGCTAAAGATCTCGATCACCGGCACATCTGCAGCCAGGCGGCGCATCCGCGAGCGCTCCGACAGCGAACCGTCAACCGCCAGCAAAAGAACGCCCCGTTTGCCTGCCTTCAGCCACGTCCGCACCTTGACGAGGCCAAAAAAAGCTTGCCCAGCACGCCGTGCCAAGCCAACCAAGTTAATTGACCTTTGCGCCAGCGCGCTCTCAATCATATTGGACAAGTCCGGGGATGTCGCCACCGGCTTCCGCGCAGCACGGGCAAATAGCTTACGCGCTACAGCTGTATTAACTATATCGCGGCTAGCCCTCAACCACAAACCTCGGCCCGGCAGGCGAGCCGAAAAATCTGGAACAACCATATTATTGGGCCCAACGACGAAACGAACCATCGCCGTTAGAGGCAAAACGTCCCCGCCGACGAGGCACCGCCGCATTGGACCCTGCATAGTCTCTGGACTGTCAGACACATAATCCAACTGTCCGTTTGGTTCGGCCGCAAGTTCAGGCTGAATGGGTTCCACCTCCGTCCTCAGGTGTATCGTCCTTCACCTCAAGAACCGTCGCATCGTCGCTTGCAGATTCGCCTGCCTCTTCCTCATCCGCGAACCAGTGTGCACGGGCCGCCATAATGATCTCGTTCGCACGATCTATCGTCAAAGCCGCCTCCCCGACGATCTCCACCAATTCATCGCTGGCCAAATCGGCAAGGTCATCGCGCGTTGTGATGCTCTTTTCCCCCAGCGCCACAAGCATTGCCGGCGATAAACCAGCAACGACGGCCAGATCGTCCTCAACGCCGAGTTCACGGCGCTTAACACTCAGCTCTTCGTCCCGTGCCGAAATGAAGACCCTGGCGCGCTCGCGCAATTCAGTAGCAAGGTCTTCGTCAAAGCCTTCAATTTCCAGCAAGTCCTCCATAGGGACAAATGCTACTTCCTCGACAGAGGAAAATCCTTCGGTGACCAGCAGATGAGCAATGACTTCGTCAATATCCAGCGCGTCGATAAACATCTGTGAACGGCCAAAAAACTCCTCGTTACGGCGCTCTGACTCTTCCGCCTCCGTAAGTATATCTATGTCCCACCCGGTAAGCTGCGAGCCCAGCCGCACGTTCTGTCCACGCCGACCAATCGCCAAACTGAGCTGGTCGTCTGGCACCACAACTTCAATACGGTTAGATTCTTCATCCATCACGACTTTAGTTACCTCAGCCGGGGCCAGGGCATTGACGATGAACGTCGCTTGGTCCGCGGACCACTGGATGATATCGATCTTCTCACCCTGGAGTTCTCCGACCACCGCCTGGACACGGGAACCGCGCATGCCTACACAGGCACCAACCGGATCGATGCTAGAATCGTTGGACATAACAGCAATTTTAGCGCGCGAGCCGGGGTCACGGGCAACAGCCTTAATCTCAATGATGCTGTCGTAAATCTCCGGCACTTCCTGGGTAAAGAGTTTAGCCATAAATTGCGGGTGACTGCGCGATAGGAAAATCTGCGGACCGCGCGGCTCTTCGCGCACGTCCATTATATAAGCGCGCAGGCGGTCGCCATTTGAGAAATGCTCGCGAGGAATGGCCTCGTCTCGGCGCAGCAGCGCCTCGCCACGCCCCAGGTCGACAATGATGTTACCAAACTCGATACGCTTGACGAGGCCGTTAACTATCTCGCCGACACGGTCTTTGAATTCCACAAACTGGCGCTTACGCTCAGCATCGCGAACTTTCTGGACAATTACTTGTTTGGCCGTCTGCGCAGCGATACGACCAAAGCTAATAGGCGGCAAAGGTTCGACAAGAAACTCGCCAACGCAGATCCCCGGCTGCCGTTTGGCCGCCCGTTCAGGAGCAATCTGAGTTGCCTCCTCCTCAACTGGGTCGGCCACCTCCAGATATCGGAAAAGCCCAATCGCACCAGAGATACGGTCAATAGTAGCGCGGATATCATGCTCAAGCCCGTATTTAGAGCGGCCAGCCTTTTGAATGGCCTGCTCCATGGCCTCAAGGACCTCTTCCCGTTCAATCCCCTTGTCGCGGGCGACGGTATCGGCGACCTGCAACAATTCGGGGCGCGTATGAATAACTGATTCCATGGTGCTTAAACTCAATGCTGTTGGGTGCGGCTCGCCGCGGCGAGGAGCTCATCGGTTAGAAGTAGCTTGGCCCGGGCAATCGCCCCATACGGAATATCATGGACGGAGTCGCCAAGGTCCAGCCTGACGGCTTCCCCTACCGTTCCAAGTAGGCGACCGCGAAACCTCCGATGGCCATCAACCGGCTCATTCGTTTCCACCCTGGCATCGAACCCGGCAAATCGCTCAAAATCAACAAGACGGACCAGTGGCCTATCAATCCCGGGAGAACTCACTTCCAGCGTATAAGCCTCTAAAATAGGATCTTCAACATCAAGTACGGCAGAAATAGCGCGACTGAGCTGGGCGCAGTTTTCGACCGTCACAGTCCGACCATTTTTCCACTCTGCCATAATTTGCAATCGCATACGTTGTTTGCCCGAAATTAGGACACGGACGACGTCGAAGCCCATCGCCCCTATGCTGGGCGCGATCAAGTCCTCTATACGCTGGGCTAGATCCATGCCTTCTCCTGAGTGGCTTCACCCCGGCTGGCGGCACATAGCGCAGCCTGAGCTAAATTTTCGGTAGAACACAGTCGCCCAAAATAAAAGGAGGGCCAGCGGCCCTTCCTTATCCCACCTGCTATCACACTTTAAATACAGGCCCTTATTTAATTTTTTTTATACACCCCAGCCGGAGGCGGATACAAGAACAAAACACTTGAAGAACAATGCTTGGCGGCCTTTTTTAGTCAGCTATTGATCGTTGTCCCGGGGCCGCCTAATAGCCGAGAGATAGAGACACGAGCCTCCTGCGGCAAGAGCCTTTGCCTCGTAACGGGTTTCGATCCAACCGGCAGGACGTAGCCAGTCGCGACGCGAATAAGCCGGCCATATGAATGTTGGATGAGCAATCAGGCGTTCAAGGGTCCAGGCCGCATACTCGTGATGATCGCTAGCAAAGAAGA
>CAUZNJ010000294.1:0-3050 GCA_963580965.1 Alphaproteobacteria bacterium
AACCTATTTTCTTTCCACCACTGCGTTGTTTAATGATACCTCGCTCTCCTGGGCTGACTGGATCATAAAGTTTCTTGGCAGTGCGGCGACGCTGTGGGTGGCATGGCTGTTCTTCCCAGTCACGATCACTTTGGTTGTGGGCCTACTACTAGAAGGTGTCGCAGAAGCCGTAGAGGTGAGACACTATCCCCACCTGAAACCCGCGACAGCGGCAAGGGAATTACAATCGTTTCTCATCACATTACGCTTCGCGGTCCTGCTCATTCTTCTCAACCTTCTGATGTTGATATTTCTCTTCTTCCCCCCCCTATTCCCTTTTGTGTTCTACCCGGTGAATGGATATCTTCTTGGGCGGGAATATTTCGAACTGGTTGCCCGTCGGCGCCTATCGCCAATTAAGGCGAGGGCGCTCCGCAAACTCCATGGCCGCCAGGTGCTCATTACCGGTATACTGGTCGCGTTTATGATGACGCTTCCTCTGATCAACCTGTTAACGCCCATCGTAGCAACGGCCACTATGGTCCATCTTTTTGAATTATGGCGGCACCAAAATATTTCCCTTGGCTGAGATTACCCGCAGTATCGTGATACAACGCCAGACGGATTTGAACTTGGAAAGATAACAATGGCTAATAAACAAGACGAAGCCCGGGTCGGAATGGATATCGACAATATGGATGATGACGCATCCCCACCCTTAAAACCTTTTTCACGCCAGCGCAGTAAACCGGCACGCCCAATTGCGTCGACTACGCCAATTCCCACGTTCAACAGCGACGGGCCACGACGCGTTTCTGGACTTGCCCAATCGTCACGCGCACACCACGATGAAAGCGCCTCCAAGCATCTCATCGTCGGTCGCGATATCGAACTTTGTGGAGAAATTCGTTCCTGTGACCGGCTAAAGGTCGAGGGTCACGTGGAGGCGGCGCTGTCCGACGCCCGAATAATCGAAATCTCAGCAAGCGGGTACTTCAAGGGAAGCGCCACCGTCGATGAAGCTGACATTTCAGGTTACTTTGAGGGCAGTCTCGTTGTTCGTGATAAACTAACGGTTCGGTCCGAGGGCCACATCACCGGCTCCATCCGCTATGGCCGCATTATTATTGAATCGGGGGGACAAATCTCTGGCGACATGGAATCATTGGTCAAAGAGCTAGACTCCTCCAAAGTCGCCTCCAATACCTATGTCCCGCCAGATCGGTCCAGCGAAAAACCGTGAGCAGTATACGCGGCACTCCCGCCTGCTTCGTTGCCATCGCGCTTTTCGTCACCGCTTGTCAGGCTAACGCGCCGACCAGCGGCCGAGACATCCCCCCCAAAGACGTGACGTCAACACCCAGCACACCTAAACCACATCTCGTCCCACGTGCCGCACCAGCGCCTACCGTCACCCACAGCACTAAACTCCTGCTCCCTCGGCCCAACACAGAAGACACCCTAAACCGCCGGCTTGCGGAACTAGGCCTCGATAACATTGAAAACGCCGCAGGTCTCGTCGGGCAAAGCGCAGCCAAGGTTATGTCCTTGATGGGAACACCCGACTTGACCCGCCAAGAGCACCCTGCCGAGCTATGGCAATACACCAGTAAACGCTGCGTTTTGAACCTATTTCTCTATAACCATGAGAGCGGCCAACAAAAGATCAATCATGCCGATTTGCGTTCACGTGATCCATCCCGGCCAATCGCACCCGATTTCTGCCTAAAGGAAATTATCCTTGGCCGCATTGGGGAAACCGGATAGTTCCCGTTAGACAGACTTGCGGAGTTTGCGAGCTGGCAAAATGGGCTTCTTCGCGAGAACTTCCTGTGTCGTCTTACCCTTGAAGGCACACAGGTCCGCAACAATGCAGATGGGGCAATCGGGCTTTCGAGCCTTGCAGACGTAGCGGCCATGCAGGATTAGCCAGTGGTGAGCGTGCAGCTTGCTCTCATCAGGCGTTAATTTTTCCAGCTTCATCTCGACCTCTAGTGGCGTTTTTCCGGGCGCCAAGCCGGTACGGTTCCCAATTCTGAAAATATGAGTATCTACCGCAATAGTTGGTTCTCCAAAGGCGATGTTCAACACCACGCTGGCTGTCTTGCGTCCAACACCGGGCAGCGCTTCCAGCGCATCTCGGGCCCGCGGGACCTCGCCGCCGTGACGCTCTATCAACATGTGGCTGAGGGCGATGACATTCTTTGCCTTGGTGTTAAATAGGCCAATTGTCTTGACGTAATCTCGCACCTGCCCTTCACCCAGCTCAAGCATCTGCCATGGGGTCTTCGCGACCTTAAAAAGTGGTCCCGTCGCTTTATTAACACCGACGTCCGTGGCCTGTGCCGACAGCACGACAGCAACCAGCAACGTGTACGGATTGACGTAATCAAGCTCACCTCTCGGCTCCGGCATAGTAGCAGCCAAGCGGTCGTAGAACGTTGCAATATCGACCTTTTTCATTGTCTTCATCAACCGAATCCGAGCACGTCAAGCATGGAATAGAGCCCTGGCGGCTTACCCTGAGCCCAAAGCGCGCCACGGATGGCGCCTGCTGCATAGACCGCGCGCGATGATGCCTTGTGCGTGAGTTCGATGCGCTCACCATCAGCCGCAAAAATCACCGAATGCTCGCCAGCAACATCCCCGCCGCGCAAGGTTGCAAACCCAATGTCTCCACGCCTCCGCGCGCCCGTATGGCCATCGCGCACACGCTGAGAAACATCGTCGAGCTCAACCGCGCGCCCGTTCGCAGCTGCCCGGCCCAGAGCCAGCGCAGTGCCAGATGGTGCATCAACTTTATGGCGGTGGTGCATTTCGACGACTTCAATGTCGTATTCCATGCCAAGAATGCCGGAGACCTGCTTTGTCAGCGCCAACAACAGGTTAATACCGAGGCTCATGTTCGCGGACTGGAGGACTGCGGTCTTTTTTGATGCAGCGACAATCGTACCCTGCTGTTCTGCTGAAAGCCCGGTGGTGCCGATGACAAGAACTGTACCGTGTTCGGCCGCCAGCAAGGCATGCGCAACCGTCGCCGCGGGCATTGTAAAATCGATTACGGCATCGAC
>CAUZNJ010000295.1:0-3015 GCA_963580965.1 Alphaproteobacteria bacterium
CCCCTGCGCGCCACCGGACGGTTGATGGATCATAACCCGCGCGTTAGGAAGTGCATATCGCTTACCGGGCGTACCAGCCGCCAAGAGCAAAGATCCCATGGACATTGCCTGACCGACACAGACCGTAGATACGTCGGGTCGAATATACTGCATGGTGTCATAAATCGCGAGGCCTGCAGTTACAACGCCGCCCGGTGAATTGACGTAGAGGGAGATATCTTTTTTCGGATTCTCCGATTCCAGAAACAGCAACTGTGCACAGACCAAGCTAGCAACGACGTCATTAACCCCACCAGTTAAAAAAATTATGCGCTCCTTCAACAGCCGCGAATAGATGTCGTAGGCCCGCTCACCCCGATTTGTGGTTTCTACAACCATCGGAACCAGTGCATTCATTTGGGTCTCGATCAATTCGCTCATTAGAAGTCGGATCCTTCACTTATCGATGTCGTATACCTGGAATGTCTTAGCAATCCAGACGGCATGTCCGCATCAGTTCTAGGCGTCCTTCACCTTGCTCTTGGCTTTTGCACGAGGTTTTCGAGCTGGCTTTTTTGGCTTCGCTTCTGCAGCGTGGTCGTGGTCGTGGTCGTGACTCTGCTCTTCTGCAATAAGCTCTTGCAGGCTCACGTTACGGTCGGTGACCTTGGCCATTTCGACGATAAAGTCCACGACCTTGTCTTCGTAAATGGGCGCACGCAGATTCTCTGCAGCTTCTGGTGTCTTGCGAAGATACTCAATTACCTGCTGCTCCTGACCGGCGTGGCGACGCGCTTCTTCGATAATTGCCCGGTTCATATCTTCCTGAGAAACTTCGACGTTATTAAGGCGGCCGATTTCCGAAAGCAGCAAACCCAGCTTGACCCGGCGCAAGGCAATACCACGGTACTCCTCCTTCAGCTCGTCATCCGTCTTGCCAGCATCACTCGGGTCTTCTTTAGGGGCATTCTCCCCCTTCTTGGCAGCTTCACGCTGTTCTTCCACCTGTTTCCAAATGGCGTCGAATTCCGACTCAACGAGACCTTCCGGAGCCTCGAACTCATGAAGGTCAGCCAATCGGTCCAGAACCGTTCGTTTCAAGCGCATACGCGACAAACTACGGAATTCACGCTCATGATCATCCCGCACCGCCTTTTCCAAGGCCGCAAAATCCTCTAAACCAACTTTCTTCGCCAGTTCATCGTCAAGGGCCGCTGGCTTACGCTCGCAAACGTCCTTCACCGAAACGTCAAAGATAACTTCCTTTCCGGCAAGTTCAGCAGCGCCGTATTCCTCCGGAAACGTGATGTCGACTTTTAGTTCATCACCAGCATTAGCGCCGATTAGCTTGTCCTCAAAACCGGGAATAAAGCTTCCCGAGCCGATCTCTAGTTCATAGTTTTCAGCTTTGCCACCGGCAAATTCCTCGCCATCCTTGCGCCCTACAAAGTCAATGACTAGTACGTCGCCCGCTTGAGAGGGCCGAGGCGCCGCCAGCGATTCCGTCGTGCCATGAGTTTTGGCAAGGCTCCCCATCGCCTGATTGATTTGCTCTACATCCGATTCGACAACGACCCGTTCCAGCTCAATCATCGCCAGGTCAACGGGCTCGATCTCCGGCATGAGTTCAATCGAAAGCGTGTACTCAAGGTCCTTGCCTGTATCGAATGCCGTAACCTCGATTTTAGGCTGCATAACGGGGCGAAGGCTTTGTTCCGTCATGGTCTGCTGAGAGGTATCGTTGACAGCCTGCTCCAACACTTCACCCATTATGGAAGAGCCGAACCGCTTACGCAGAACAGAAGCTGGTATCTTGCCGGGTCGAAACCCTGGCAGCTTTGCGGTTTTGCCGATTTCACCTAGGCGGGACGTCACCCGCCGCTCGATGTCGTCAGCCGGAACGACAATCTTAAATTCGCGCTTTAGGCCTTCGGCCTTGGTCTCGATTACCTGCATGGAATTCCCACTGGCGTCAGTTATATTTAGAAACGGAAGGAACCTGCATTCTTGCGGCACCCCGCCGCTGGCGGCACTGATCCGATCGGTTGGTGCGGGCGAAGGGACTCGAACCCCCAAACCTTGCGGCACTTGGACCTAAACCAAGCGTGTCTACCAATTCCACCACGCCCGCCGCACTCTCAATTAGCCCAACTCACGTCCACGGAGCTCGAACGCGCACCCGAACTGGCGTGTGGAATGTAGCGTCTGCTGCCCGACTGTCAATCGGCTGGAATAGAGCATACTTGACGGGTGCACTTCCATAAGAACGGTTGCGACGTTATGCTATCATCCAGCAAAGCAAACAAGGTGCTAACGCTACCACAAAGTTAAGCAAAAGCTCACCATGGAGATATCTAAATGACTGTATTTAAGGGTGGCCGCACGATCTACGGTGAAGCCATTGGAATTCTGCTCCTTGACACTAAATTCCCACGACTCCCAGGCGATATCGGCAATGCGACGACTTTTGACTTTCCCGTTCGTTACCGTGTTGTGAAAGGGGCCACGCCACAGCGTTTAGTGCTCGATAACGACGAATCCTGCCTCAATGATTTTGTCGAAGCTGCCAAGGAACTGGAGGCTGAAGGTGTGCGGGCCATCACCACCAGTTGCGGATACCTAACGACATTCCAGGATGCCATCACGTCTGCGGTAAAGGTGCCCGTGTTCTGTTCCAGCCTGATGCTCGTTCCAGTCGTCAACCGCATGCTGCCACCGGGATCCAAAATCGGCGTATTGACCATCGACTCCCGGCGGTTGCATCAAAGCACGCTAACCGCCGCCGGCATTACCAATGAACCAATCGCGATTATGGGATCGGAGGCTATACCCGAATTCTATAATACCTACCCGCGCGGCGCGATGGAGATCGACCCGGACGAGGTCGCAGGCGCCGTTGTTGGTATGGTGAAGCAGCTATTGGAAAAGAACCCGGATGTTCGCGCAATTGTCTGCGAAGCAATCAACTACGCGCCCTACGCATATGCGGTTCAAGAAGCGACTGGCTTGCCCTGGTTCGATATCATCGACATGACC
>CAUZNJ010000296.1:0-3001 GCA_963580965.1 Alphaproteobacteria bacterium
ATTCGCCGATATGGTGGGCTCCGCGTCAGCCAAGTTGGTATGTTCTTTGTGCTGATGGGCATGATTCTAGCTTCCATGGGGGTCAGCTGGCTTTTCGTGCTGACGGCTCTGTTCGTTGCGCTGGGTACTGGCGCGGGCACGCCGGCTAGTTCGCATATTCTCGCGCGCTATTCCCCACCCCAATACGCCCCGATGATTTTTGGTGCTAAGCAGACGGCTGTGCCAGTTGGATTAGCGGCGGGTGGGTTCGTCATCCCGTTTCTCTACGGCTTGTTTGGTTGGCAAGGGGCATTGTTATGCATTGGCATAATGTGTGCCGGCTTTGCAATTGTTTTGCAGCCGGCACGAGCCGAGCTCGATAAGGATCGCAATCCTAAACAAGCGCTGTCGATGGGGGACATGAAGAGCACATTCTTGGTGGTCTTGCGCACGCCCAGCTTGCGAATTCTGGGCATTACAATGTTTGCCTTTGTCGGGCTGCAAAACTCCTATACGGCCTATATAGTGTTATTCCTGACAACAGAGCTTGGTTATTCCTTCGCTGAAGCAAGCAGTGGTATTTTTGCAATGGCGATGGCGGCGGCAATTCCAACCCGTGTGCTGTGGGGATATATCGCGAGCAGCTGGGTAAGTCCGAGGAACGTACTTGCTGGTCTCGGCGTCACGATGACAATTGCCTCGGTGCTGACCGGCTTCTATGGCCCAGAATGGCCATTCTGGCAGATCCTCGGTGTCGCGATCGTATTCACCGCGACTGGCCTGGGTTGGCAAGGGGTACTTCTATCGGAGATAGCCCGCTGCGCACCGCCCGGTCAGGTTGGCATGGCGACAGGTGGAGTAATGTCCTTCGCTTCCGCCGGGATGACGGTCATGCCTCTCATTTTCAGCGCCATTCTGGCGCTGACCGGCAGCTATCACTTCGGATTTTATGTTATTGGTATTCCGACACTCGGCGCAGCATTGATGTTAATCGTCGTCGAGAAAAAGACTAGAACTGCGCTTCTTCAGAAGCCGTCCTGACATGCGAGCGGCTATAAGTGGTTCCAGGTTCCGAGCCTGTCGGCCGGGATCGGCAAATGAATTCAGGGCGTATGCTTTCCTCTTCCAGGTATATATATGCGCCGGCTGGTGGTTGCCCTCAACTGGATTTTTTAGGCTCACTGTCGGTTGTGTCCTGGACGTTATGTGACCGCGCACACTCACACAGGGTGCAGCGCAAATTGTATCGGGAGAAACTCCTTGTCTGATGAATTGAAGCACTGCCGTACAATACTACAGCGTGCTGTGGAATTTCCTTGTGACTGAACCATTGGCGGGAGACGAATTGGAGAGGCCCTCGCAAGGCCCTAGTAGGGGTTTTGAGGCCTTTGCCCATCGCGACTTTACCCTATTTTGGATTTATCGCTTTATTAGCACTGCAGCGATCGAAATGCTGATCACTACCGTTGGCTGGCAGGTTTATCGTTTGACTGGCAGTGAATTGGACCTGGGTTTTATTGGGTTGGCGCAGTTCGCACCTTTTGCGATTCTTTTTCCCTTTACTGGCCTTGTTGCCGACCGTTTCCCGCGTGGACGAATTCTTATGTTTTGTTCCGCTTTAGAGATCGCTTGCGCTGCGACGTTCGTTTTTATGTTCGTGGTGGGTGACACACGATTTAGCGTGATCATGATAGTGTTGGTGATATTTGGTGTCGCGCGCGCATTCCAATCGGCGGTGCAGCATTCTATCGTTCCGGTCCTAGTCCCGGATAAGGACTTCGGCAATGCCATAGCCTGGCTTTCTTCTAGTTCAAAGATTTCGCGTGTTGTTGGTCCGGTGATTGCTGGCTTTATGATCGCTGCTGGCGAAATGTCCGGCACTCAGGAACTTCCGGTTTATGTGACTATTGTCTGCATGTTTGTTGCGACCCTTGCTTGTACATTGATGATCCGGACTACACGCCAGGTGCTAAGCACTGAACGTGTAAGCTTTGCTTCTCTCAGCGCCGGCTTGAAATTCATTTGGACCCGCCAGGTCATTTGCGCTGCCGTGGTGCTTGACCTTTTCGCCGTGTTATTCGGTGGGGCCATGGCCCTATTGCCGGTTTATGCGACAACGATCCTTGACGTTGGGCCGGAAGGCCTAGGCTTCATGCGTTCCGCCTATATGGGTGGTGCCTTTGCTGGCGGAATTGCGCTTACGCGTTGGCCTATACGCCAGAGTGCGGGGGTCAAGCTCCTGACATCGACGTTAATTTTCGGCTCAGCTGCGACGATTTTCGGTCTTTCGACGATTTTCTGGATATCTCTTTGCGCGCTGGCTCTTATGGGGACGGCTGACATGGTTAGTGTTTTCGTTCGCCATAATTTGGTTCAGCTTATAACGCCCGATGATATGCGGGGACGGGTCGGGGCTGCCACGGGGATGTTCATTGGTGCTTCAAATGAGCTTGGCGAACTTGAATCTGGAGTTACGGCTCACTGGTGGGGGACGGTTCCGGCGGTGGTCATCGGGGGCCTCGCAACCATAGGCGTTTCTCTACTGGTGACTTCGCTCAGTCCAGTCTTACGGCGCGTCAACGGATTGGAGGCTGGCCGCTTGATCGATGATTATCAAGCGCCTCATGACCGATACGGGCGCCCTACTCAAAATATTTAAAAGCAAATTCTCGCTTATTCAAAAACTACTCACGTCCTCGACCGCTTGGCTTGGGCGTTTAGTTGGCAGTGGCGGGATGACCTTTATCTACGCTTTTGCCTTGGGGGGGCATGAACAACCGGCCCAATGTTTATGTTGCTAACCGGTCGAGCGCGGCGATAACCGCATCTCCCATGGCGGAGGTTGATATTGGCGGGACGCCGGCAGCGGCGATGTCGGCGGTACGTTCTTTGCGCGCCACCACGTCCGTGACGGCAGAATCAAGCAGTTCACTATCCGCCGAGCGACCCAGGCTGAGGCGCAGCGCCATGCCTACGCTGAGGATTGCGGCCAGCGGATTGGCGATGTTCTTCCCGGAAATGT
>CAUZNJ010000297.1:0-2991 GCA_963580965.1 Alphaproteobacteria bacterium
CGGAACAATCGGGCAACCTGGTCCCTGCTCTCTGCCCACGTGGTTCCGCCGGAAGGTGGCGAAACCGAGACAACGGATATGCGGGCGGTCTATGACGATCTGCCTGAAAAAATGAAAGCTCGACTGGATGACCTGATAGCGGAGCACTGCTACTGGCATTCACGCATGCTCGGCGGCGGCCCGGAACCAACTCCCGAAGAACGCGCCAGCCGTCCCCCGGCACAGCATTCACTGGTGCACATCCACCCGACATCCGGGCGCAAGGTGCTCTATATTGCCTCCCACGTTCGTAGTATAGCGGGCATGCCCGATGATGAAGCCAAAGACCTGCTAGAAGAACTGCGCGCCATCGCGTTGCAGCCCAAATATGTCTATGCCTATCCGTGGACGGTCGGAGACGTTCTGGTGTGGGACAATCTCGCCAGCATGCACCGGGCGACAGCTTTTGATGATCAAAAATATGTTCGCGACATGCGCCGTGTTACCTGCCGCGAACAGTAAGAATTAGCACAACCTAATCGAGAAATTAAGCATTAGATATCATCCGAACCACACCCATCGCCCTTCTTAACCCTTTGCGTGTGTAGAGCATCACTAAACCTTGCTGTGAGAATTCCCGTCGGCATCCCAATTAAAGCAATACCTGCTATCGCCGAAACCGACGCAAAAATCTTACCGAGGGTTGTGATTGAATAAAAATCGCAATCGCCCACATCCATCAATCTCACCACTTCCCACCAAATCGCGGGGGGAATACTTCCGAAAGCCTCCGGCTGATGTCCAGCCTCAACGACGTATAAAACCGTTGCCTAAACAATTAACAATACGAGAACAGCACATAAACTTAATACTAACTCTGGACGTCGAGATCGGCAGGCCGCGACAATTTATTCATCGCTTCAGAGGAACGTCCTAAACGGGCCAAACGTAACAGTCTAAGCAGGCGGAACAGTCGGAGTATGAAGGCTTCACTCCCACCACCAACAGTTATCAAGATTGGCGCAATTGCAAGAACGTCCAGGACTGCCGCCGGGGTCCCCGCATAACAAAATACCCCCGCCATGCCATCATTGTATTTTGGATTTTCCCTGGCCACCCAGAGACGAGTCAGATACCCCACCAAAAACACCGTCGTGAAAATCCACTCAAGGTAAAGAAACAACCGGCCCGTTAACGCTAGGACGGTGACCTCAGGCTCAAGAATGGCGGCAACAGCCGAACAGACAATCAGGGCGTATATCAATTTATTCGTCAGGAATAATCCCCGCTCCAAACGCGCCCGCGGTTCCAATGAAATGTATGTCCGCTCGCATAAAGTTTTAGCCATGAGGGCACTCGCCCCGTTGGCGGCACCAAAGGTCAAATGCAAGGGTGAACTCTCTGGGTATTTCACTGACAACGCAGTGAATAAACATGCAAAACATTGGACATCCACAGCCAGGTATGTGGCGCAGCAAAAATTAGATTTTTAAAAAAAGAGAAATGGCGACCCCAACGGGATTCGAACCCGTGTTGCCGGCGTGAAAGGCCGGTGTCCTAGGCCTCTAGACGATGGGGTCGCTGCGGCCCTGTAGGTATAGGGCCTGCGTCAGAAAATCAATAGTAATATCAGAAGTATTTTAGTCGTTTGTTTGCGCAGATGTGGCAGTCAATTCCGCCTGTTCGCGGCGAAGCGCAGCGCGGCGGTGTTTGGCTTCGCGATAGCGCTCGATAAACCGCAGGCTCCACACATATCCAGCCCAGCCACCCAATGCAGCCCAGGGCACACAGCCGATAACCATTGGCAGGCCCCACCCCTTGAACAGGATCACGGCATAGGCCCACAGCCCTTCCCAGTAGTCCATGGAATCAGTACCAACGGTGCTCTTGCCCCAGGTCGACGCAAATTCGTTATAGCCCGACAGATCATCAAATCGTCCCAGCATCAGCTGTCCGGTCACAAAAAACAGATAGTAGGACGGCACCAGTGTCAAAACATTGGTCAGCCAGGTCCAAGCCAGCGAAATAATCAAGCTGAAGTCCCAATTGAACAGGCGCCGGGCAATTACCCAGGTCCCGAAGCAAAATACCATCTGGATACCAACTGTTGGGGTCAGAGCCCAGGCAATACCAATGCTGACGCCGCGCGCGACATGCTCAGGAGAATGAATGCTGCGTTTTAACGGAACGACCAGGCGAAAGCGGCTGGCGCGTTTAAACCTTTGCCACCTAGAAAATGTATTCTGGCGGCTTTTCTGCGCCGTTGGAGTTTTGCTTGCCATAAAATCCGCCGCAAACGGCATATTTGTTCAAAGATGCGGGGATACTACACAGCCCGTGACATGTCTTCGAGGGGTTTTGACGAAATAATCAAAAAATACATATCCGCCCGCTTCGTCAGTATTTGAGGGTAAGAAAGACCCCTAACCCGACAATGAGCAGCACGACCATCTGAACGTCGACCAATAGAATCTCCATAACCATTTGCCTTCCCTTGAGCCTGACCCAGACCAAAGAATGACGAGAAATTGTGACGCCGCAACGCTCAACCCGTGGAAACATTGTGACTATTTAGCGACCGGTTATACGGCAGCAACATCATCAATAAAGAGTTGAGCAGAAACGCGGCCCTGCCATTCGTCAACACGCAGGTTTCCGGCGACGTGCAGCGGTAATCCGCGGGTGTCCAGTAGCGCCCGCCCCAAGGGAGTGGCCACCGACCGAAAGGCGATGGCTTTCAATCGTCCGGTGCCATCAGCGCCGGTCAAAATACAGCGAACATGGTCTTTCCCGACGATACCGCTATCAACAATTCGAGCCTGTGGAATGACGAAGCGCGGACGCGGATTGCCGCTGCCAAAAGGACCCGCGCGGTTCAGCATTTCGATAATGTCTGGCGTCGCCCCCGCTGGGGACAATGCACCGTCGAACGACATACTCGCTGTTAAGGTCAAACCATCAAGCTGACGGGAAATGTGGGTCGCTAAAAAATCCGTCAGTTCTTCGAGCTTT
>CAUZNJ010000298.1:0-2976 GCA_963580965.1 Alphaproteobacteria bacterium
GTTGCCTTCAATTCGCGAGCGCACTGATTGAATCTTAATGATGGCGCGGGTCAAAATCACGTCGAACGCCTCACTACCTTCGCGGCGTAACGTTATTTTGAGGTCCGAGCCAACCAGGCCTCGCATTTTCTCCACGGCTTCGGATAGGTTCATGCCCAGAACCGCCTCGCCATCGAGGTGGGTAATATAGTCGCCCGCCTTCACGCCGGCGAGAAAGGCTGGCGTGTCATCGATCGGAGAGACAACCTTGACCAGCCCCCGATCCAGGGTAACTTCGATGCCCAGTCCGCCGAATTCCCCCCGTGTCTCCACCTTCATTTTACGGAAATTCTTGGCATTGAGATAGCTGGAATGGGGGTCCAGAGCTGCAAGCATGCCGCTAATGGCTGTCTCGATCAGGTCTTGATCCGTCGGTGCCTCAACATAATCAGAGCGCACCCGCTCAAAGACGTCGCCGAACAGGTTGAGAAGACGGTAAGTCTCCTCTTTGTTCTTGCTAGGGGCCGAACCCTCTGCCCAAGCCGGTAAAGCCATCAACAAACACACAGCCCACACCGCGGACACAACCCGAATTTTCATCCAGTTACCTTCCCTTTGTGCACCGCCAACCAAGGCAGTGGATTGATCGGCTGCCCTGCACGACGCAGTTCGACATAAAGATTCGGCGGTTCAGGTGTCAGCTGACCCATCACACCCACTGGCTCACCGGCTATAATGCGCTGACCAATGACGGCGTCAATCCGGGATAAGCCCGTCAGAAGCGTATGATATTCCTCGTCATGCTCGATGATCAAGAGAAGCCCATAGCCGCGAAACAACCCGGCAAAAACAACATCACCATCGTAAGGTGCCACCACCTGAGCCGCTGGCAGCGTCTCGATGACTATCCCCTTTCGTATCGGGCCGGATGAACCCAGAAGATCACCATAGCGACCCGTAATCTGGCCTACAGCAGGAAATGGCAACATGCCCCGCGCCTGACGGATCGACAGCACCCGCTTGGCTAGCGGCGACGGAACGATAATAATAGCCGTATCTTGCTGTATTTGTGCAGCTTTATAGCGGGCCTGCTGTTGGACTTTCTGCTTAGCCGCTGCTTCTGCCGCCAATCGGGCTATACGCTGTTGCGCCAAGCGAGCAAGAAGATCGCGCAAGTCACTTGCCTCCCGCGACAGCAGCTCCGCCCTCATGAAAGCATTCTGGCGAACTAATTCGGTGGCAGCACTTTCGCTGACACGGCTCGCAGCGAGCCCGGCCAGCCTCTTGCGCTTCCGTTCCAGGGCGTGAGCTGTCTCATCACGCTCCAGGCGACGGTGTTCTAACGTGCTCCGCAGGCGGGCAATCGCTGCCAGTTCAGCCCGCAGGCTGGCTGCTCGTTGTTTAACCGCCGGTACGGCAGCACGCAACAGGATGGCACCACGCACCATATCATTGAGATCCTGAGGTTGTGCCAGCAGTGCCACAGGTGGATAACGCGCCATACGTTGCACAGCCAGGATGATTTGACTAAATCGACCGCGTTCCGCCTGCAATCGAGCCAAACGATCATCTGTTGTCGCGTTCAAGCCAATGATCTCGGCGTCGAAGCGCGCTACATCCACTTCATGGCTTTGGATGGCACGGGCTGTGATCACCATCTGGCCGCGAAGTTCTGCCGCCGCGCGTCTTAATTCTGTTGCCCGAACGCCTAAACGCAGAGCCTCCGCCCGGCTGCGTTCGAGGTCGCGCTGGACGGCATTCAACCTGCCCTCGGCATCTCCACCCCTTCCTGCCGCCCAACCGGAATCAAAGGGCAGCAGGGCAATGGCTAGCACGCCTCCGAGGCAGGAACGCCGAAACCATTGTCGCAGACTATTGGGCGGTGTCAGTTGCACGCACCCCCCCCAGCCAATAGGCTAAGTCCGGTCATTTCCGGCGGTTGTAGCAAGCCCATGAGCATTAGCACTGTCGGAGCCACGTCGCTCAAACTCCCATCCCGAAGAATCATATCAGCAGGGCCATTGACGAGGATAAACGGAACCAGGTTCATGGTATGGGCCGTATGCGGCTCGCCGGACACTGGATCTCGCATCTGTTCCGCATTGCCGTGATCGGCGGTAATTAACAAGGTGCCTCCGGCGTCGGTGACGGCGTTCGCAAGCCTTTCCAAGCATCCATCAACGGCCTCGGCAGCCCTCTTTGCCGCATCGAGAATGCCGGTGTGCCCAACCATGTCGCCATTCGCATAGTTGACGACGATCAAGTCAAATCTGCCCGTCTCGATAGCGGCGACCAGCTTGTCCGTCATTTCTGGCGCCGACATCTCCGGCTGAAGGTCGTAGGTCGCCACCTTCGGCGAGGGAACGAGAATACGCTCCTCTCCAGCGAACTCACGTTCACGGCCTCCATTCAGGAAGAAAGTCACGTGGGCGTACTTCTCAGTTTCGGCGATACGCAACTGGAGTAACCCAGCACTTGCTACCACTTCGCCAAGCGTTGCAGTCAAGTCCTCCGGCGGGAACATAGCGGGTAAGAACCGGGCTAAGTATTCAGAATACGCGACCATTCCCAGGCAAGCGGCAAAATCGATTCGCCGGGACCGGCGGAAACCTTCGAAGCCTGGATCAACGAGGGCGCTAAGAATCTCGCGCGCACGGTCAGCCCGAAAATTGGCCAGCAGTAAGCCATCCCCGTCGACCATGCCGGCATAGCCATTAAGCGCGACCGGAAGAACGAACTCATCACCCTTATCGTCGGCATAAGAGGCCTCGATAGCGGTGATTGGATCGTCAGCCATCGCGCCCATGCCGTCGACAAGAAGGCTATAGGCTTTTCCCACCCGGTCCCAACGCTCGTCACGATCCATCACGTAGTAGCGGCCACAGATGGTTGCCACGCGGCAATCACCAATACCCTTCGTAGCTGTTAGGAATTCTCCCATGTAGCCAACCGCGGCTCGCGGCGGCGTATCGCGCCCGTCAAGAAAGGCATGCACAG
>CAUZNJ010000299.1:0-2960 GCA_963580965.1 Alphaproteobacteria bacterium
TCAAGAGGAATATGATCGAGTTGGGAACAGGCATCGACTGGGCAACTGGCGAGTCGCTGGCGTTTGGCACATTGATGTGCGAGGGCTTTCGGGTGCGTTTATCGGGCCAAGATTCGGTGCGCGGCACTTTTTCGCATCGCCACTCCGCACTAATCGATCAGGAGACGGAAGAACACTATTTCCCGCTGAGCGAGATTCGCCGCGATCAAGCCAAATTTGAAGTCATGGATAGCCCGCTTAGCGAAGCCGGAGTTCTCGGTTTTGAATATGGCTATTCCCTCGCTGACCCCCAAACATTGGTCTTGTGGGAAGCACAGTTCGGCGATTTTGCCAATGGCGCCCAGGTGATTATCGACCAGTTCATCTGTTCCGGCGAATCCAAGTGGTTGCGCATGTGCAGCGTCGTCCTGCTGCTACCGCACGGACTTGAGGGTCAAGGTCCGGAACATTCGTCGGCACGGCTTGAGCGTTTCCTTCAGCTTTCGGCAGAAGACAACTGGCAGGTCTGCAATATCACGACACCGGCCAATTACTTCCACGCCTTACGCCGGCAGATGCACCGTAATTTCCGCAAGCCACTAGTGGTAATGTCACCAAAATCCCTGTTGCGTCACAAATTGGCTATATCCGACCTTAGTGAAATGGGGCCGGGCACCAGTTTTCGCCGAGTTATTCGTGAAGTTGACAATCTCGTTGCGGACAAAAAGGTCCGCCGCGTCATCCTGTGCTCCGGCAAAGTCTATTACGACCTACTAGAAGAACGCCGTGCCAAGCAGATCAACGATGTCGCCATTGTCCGTGTTGAACAGCTCTACCCCTGGCCGCGCCGTGGCTTAGAAAATCAGCTTACGCGCTATCCCAACGCTGAAATCATCTGGTGCCAGGAGGAGCCCGCCAATATGGGTTCATGGACATTCGTACTGCCACGACTCATGAATCTGTTTGACGAACTCGACCATAAGAACGCCAGACGGCCACTATACGTTGGCCGTCCTGCGGCAGCATCACCCGCCACCGGTTTCGCCCGCAAGCACAACGAAGAACAGGCTCGTCTCGTTGACGAAGCATTGACGGGAAAACTTACTAAAATCCAACAACCCTTCAGCCGCGTGCGCCGTTAGCGCCCGATCGGCATATCCACGAACTGAAGAACGGAAATCACCATGGACATTAATGTTCCGATACTCGGTGAATCGATCACGGAAGCGACGGTCGCCAAATGGCTAAAAAGCATCGGTGACACCGTTATCGCCGACGAGGCGCTGGTCGAACTAGAAACCGACAAGGTCAGCATCGAGGTGAACGCTCCTGCCGCCGGCGTTGTCATAGAAATTCTAGCCGACGAGGGCAGCGATGTGGCCATCGGCGCACTGCTGTGCCGCGTCGGCGAGGTAGGAGAAGATGCTGCCGCACTCTCAGAACCCGCCACCAAGATAGAAACAAAAATGGTTCCTGCGCCCAAAATAGCGACGGAAAAGGCTGATATAAACCCGCCAGCCCAGAAGACCCCATCGGAGGCGCAGCGTTCCGGGGAAAACCCCGTTACCGCTCAATCTCCGGCGGTGCGCCGTTTGATTGCCGAACACGGGCTCGACCCCGCCACCATTACAGCGTCGAGGAAGGACGGCCGATTGACCAAGGGCGATATTCTTGCAAATCTCACAAAAACCCAGTCCGCACCACCAAAGGCCGCCGACGAGCCCGAGCCACCACACGCCGCGGAACAAATGCCAGCAGTTCAGGGTTCCAACTGCTCCCAGTACCCGCCCCGCCAGCAAGGCCCGCGCGAAGAGCGCATACGTATGTCCCGGCTGCGCCGCATGGTCGCTTCGCGCCTAAAAGAGGCTCAGAATACCGCGGTGATATTAACCACCTTTAACGAAATTGATATGACTGAGGTCATAGCAGCGCGCGCACGGTATCGTGAATCTTTCAAGGAAAAGAACGGTGTACGCCTTGGCTTCATGTCATTCTTTGTCAAGGCCTCCATCTTGGCGCTCGGCGAGCTGCCCGCCATTAACGCCGAGATCGATGGCGATGAAATTATCTATAAGAATTATTATGACATTGGCGTCGCCGTAGGCAGCGAGCATGGCCTGGTGGTCCCCGTACTCCGCGGCGCCGACTCTATGAGCTTCGCCGACATCGAGAAAAATATCGGCACTTTCGGCCACCGCGCCCGAGAAGGAAAGCTGACCATCAATGAACTCCAGGGTGGGACATTCACCATCACCAATGGCGGCATCTTCGGATCGATGATGTCTACACCGATCCTCAACACCCCCCAGTCGGGCATCCTCGGCATGCACAACATCATCCAGCGACCCAAAGTCATGCCCGACGGCTCCATCACCGCCCGAGCAATGATGTACGTGGCTTTAAGCTACGACCATCGTATCGTCGATGGCCGCGAGGCAGTGACGTTCCTTGTTCGCGTCAAGGAATGTATTGAGAACCCGGAACGCATCATGCTGGGTGCGTAATGCTCGCAGCGCTCATTAACAAAGACCGCATTAAGCAGAAAAGGAGCCCCGGCCATCGCTGAGGAAACCTATGACGTTGTCATCATCGGCGGCGGACCGGGCGGCTATGTCTGTTCCATCCGCGCTGCCCAACTTGGACTCAAAGTCGCCTGTATCGAAAGCCGCGGATCCCTTGGCGGGACATGCCTCAATGTCGGCTGCATCCCTTCTAAAGCACTACTACAATCTTCACACCACTATGAAAATGCACAGAATCATTTCGCCAAACATGGCATCAAAGGCAAGGTCGAACTTGACCTTAAGACAATGATGGCGCGCAAAGCGGGCGTGGTCCAAGACCTAACTAAAGGCATCGAACTCCTTCTTAAGAAAAATAAGGTCGATTATATTATAGGCACCGGGACCATCAAAGATTCTGAAACAGTTTCCGTCGACCCCGGCAAGGGCGAAAAGAAGATTACTCTGAAGGCCGACAGC
>CAUZNJ010000300.1:0-2956 GCA_963580965.1 Alphaproteobacteria bacterium
GCAGGCGCCGTTGTTGGTATGGTTAAGCAGCTATTGGAAAAGAACCCGGATGTTCGCGCAATTGTCTGCGAAGCAATCAACTACGCGCCCTACGCATATGCGGTTCAAGAAGCGACTGGCTTGCCCTGGTTCGATATCATCGACATGACCAAGCTGGTTTACAATGCCGTCGTCAAGACCCCTTACCAAGGCTACCTTTAATACTGTTCCCCGTTGAAAGACATTCGCATATCAGTACTTTGGGCCGATAAAATGGCCGTCACCTGTCCACTAAAACAGCGGCCAGGCTCAGCCCAGCAATCCAGACGACGAAAACAAGCCTATTGATCATTTCGAGTGGGAGAATAGAAAAACCAGCCGTTGTCGGAGAAATGGCGACCCCAACGGGGTTCGAACCCGTGTTCCCACCTTGAAAGGGTGGTGTCCTAGGCCACTAGACGATGGGGTCATCGCGGGCACCGGGTCATGTAGCGGTGAGCCGGAAGGAAATCAAGTCCGACAAACGGATCCCGGCATAGTAACGGCCTAATGGCCACTTCTTTGTTTTCACCGGGCGTCTCACCTAATCGAATTCACGGCACCCGCCAACCGGCAGCAAGCTAGACGGAGGAAAGAAAGAATGCTGAAGGGCAAAGTACTAGTTGCTCAAGGTGGAGGACCGACCGCAGTCATCAATGAATCCATGGTCGGCGCGGTCATCGAGGCTCGGAAGTTTCATACCGTTGAGCGTGTCTACGGTGCGCATCATGGCGTACGCGGCATTGTCGACGAAGAGTTCCTCGATTTGACCCAGGAGACCGACCATAATCTTGAACTTGTCGCAAATACGCCATGTTCAGCACTGGGCTCGACGCGCGAAAAGCCGGACGATAAATATTGCCAAGAGGTTCTTAGGGTCCTCCAGGCGCACGGCATCGGCACCTTTTTTTATATTGGCGGAAACGATTCATCGGACACCTTGCGCATCGTCAGCGAGAAGGCACTCGCCGCAAAATATGACCTGCGCTGTATCCACATCCCGAAGACAATCGACAATGATTTGGCTGTGAATGATCACTCGCCCGGCTATCCCTCCGCCGCCCGTTTTGTAGCCTGCGCTTTCTCCGGCATCAATCTAGATAACCGCGCCCTGCCCGGCATTTATGTCGGCGTCGTCATGGGTCGCCACGCTGGATTTCTCACTGCCGCATCGGCTCTCGGACGCAAATACCAAGACGACGGTCCGCACCTGATCTATATGCCGGAACGGCCGTTTATTATTGATGAGTTCGTCCGCGACGTAAAAGCTACTTACCAGAAATACGGACGCTGCATCATTGCTGCCTCCGAAGGCATACATGACGGCGACCACCAGCCAATAATGAGCAAACTCGCCAAGCAACTTGAGCGCGACGCCCACGGCAACATCCAGCTGTCCGGCACCGGCGTCTTGGCCGACTTTCTATGCGACATCATCAAAAAAAATACCGGCGTCTCTCGAATTCGAGGCGATACATTGGGCTACTTACAGCGTTCCTTCCTTGGCTGCGTTTCCGATGTCGATTCTCGAGAGGCCCGCGAGGTTGGAGAGAAAGCCGTCCAATTCGCCCACTGGGGCAACAGTGACGGTTCGGTTACAATCCACCGAACCGGCGCCTATTCAGTGGATTATCGCCTATCACCATTGAACGCAGTCGCCGGAAAAACCCGTACCATGCCAAGCAAATTTATCAGCAAGAAAGGTAACGATGTTACCAGAGATTTCCTAATGTACTTGCGGCCCCTACTTGGCTCTGGAATGCCTGATACCTTCCGGCTACGGCCCAACAAAGTGCCAAAAATCCTTAATAAGAAGCGCCACAAATAAGGGGCCAAATATAATTGGCGGCGCAGCTCACCATGCCGGTGCCGCGTCGTCGATAATCAGCTGTGACTGTTCGCGTCCGCCCCATGTATCGATGCGGACTTTGCCAGCAAGGTGAACCGGCGCACCGCCGTGTTCCAGTAATTGCACTCCCAGTCCGCTCGCCATAGCACGAAAGGCAATGGCTTTGAGGCGCCCGCCGTCGCGGCCGCTGACAAAAAACCGCACGTGTCCGTCTCCAACCGGCTCAGCGCGGCTAATAAGCGCATTGCCGACAGCGAACCGCGGCTCTGGGTTTCCGGCTCCGAACGGCCCCACCCTGGAAATCGATTGAGCCAATGAAACGGATACAGCTGCGACCGCAAGCGTACCATCCAAGTTCAATGATGATTCCAGTGTCGCGGCGGTAACCTGGGAGCCGATGCGCTCTTCGAGAAATTCCGAGAAGGCATCCCACTGCCCAGACTGGGCGCTAAACCCAGCAGCCATGGGATGTCCGCCGCCTTTGGTCAGAAGCCCCAACTGGCGGGCGGCAATGATCGCCGTGCCGAGATCTACACCTGGAATCGAGCGGCCAGAACCAGTGACGGTAGCACCGTCGATACCAGCAACAAGCGCCGGTCGGTTGAAGCGCTCGCGTAAACGACTCGCAACGATTCCTAAAACTCCAACGTGCCAACCACTACCAGCAGCCATGACGACCGCCATATTACTTGGGCCTCGGTCCTCAATTTGGCGCAACGCCGATTCCAGCACGCCTGCCTCAATGGCCTGACGCTCACGATTCAGGACATCTAGACGTCGGGCAAAGTCTTGGACTTCATCGTTATCATCGCTGGATAGTAGTCGTGACCCTAAATCCGAAGCGCCAACCCGGCCACCGGCATTAACTCGCGGTCCAAAAATGAACCCCAAGTGATAACAACCAGGCGCCTCATTTACGCCGGCAACATCCGCCAACGCCCGCAGCCCCGCATTATTTCGTTGTGCCAAGACCTTGAGGCCCTGTGATACAAAGGCACGATTAATACCGGTAAGCGGCACAACATCGCAGACCGTGCCAAGAGCCACGAGATCGAGCCACCCGAGCAGGTTTGGCTCGACCCGCGTAGA
>CAUZNJ010000301.1:0-2946 GCA_963580965.1 Alphaproteobacteria bacterium
GTGTCATACCCGCCACCGGCGCCAGAACCGATGATCATGGTGACGTTGCGGCCTTTATAGAAATTGGCAACCTCGTCGGCCATCGTGGGCCCGGCCATCATGGCAATCGCTATACCGATGGCAGTTCGTTGGATAATTAAGTGTTTCATTTGCCTCTCCCTGCTTGGTTAATGATGATAATTTTAGACCAAATAAAATTTTCTGCATAGGGGCGGCAGATCGGTGCATCGATAGACTTGCTCGTGACGAGCGCCTAAAATCGGGTACAAGAATTGGCATACAGGGATAAGGACAAGAACAATGGCGACAGCAACAGGCATCGAAATTATAGCTCTTGAGGAGCATTACTGGGACACCGTGATCACCGACACGTTCAAGGGTCGAAATTCAACGCGGCGGGGCCCGTTGCTGGATCGGCTTTATGATCTTGGTGAGTTACGCCTCAAGGAGATGGATTCAGCGGGAATCGATATTCAGGTGCTCAGCCATGGTGCGCCATCGGCACAGCGGCTTGATGCTGAAACCGGCCCGGGTCTTGCCAAGGAAGCCAATGACAAGCTCTACGCGACGGTGCAGGCCAACCCTGATCGATTTGCTGCCTTTGCCGCGTTAGCGACAGCGCACCCTGAATCCGCGGCTGATGAGCTGGAACGCTGTGTAAAGGAACTTGGGTTCAAGGGCGCGATGATTCATGGCCTGACCAATGGCAAGTTCTGTGATGGCAAGGAATACTGGCCGATCTATGCCCGTGCTGAAGCGCTGGATGTGCCGGTCTATCTGCATCCCGGTTTCCCGCATGATGATGTCGTAAAGGCCTATTACGAAGATTATCTTGATGACTTCCCGGCTTTCGCGACGGCAGGCTGGGGCTATACGGTTGAGACCGCGACGCAGGCGATCCGCATGGTGCTGTCCGGTGTGTTTGATAAACATCCCAAGCTGCAGATGATTCTTGGCCATATGGGGGAAGCACTACCGTTCCTGCTATGGCGGGTGAATCAGGCGCTGTCTCGGGTAGAAAATGCGCAGACCCGGTCATTCCGCGAAATATTTGAAGCACATTTCCACATCACTACCAGCGGCAATTTTTCGAACCCGGCTTTGCTGTGTACGGTTCAGGAAATGGGCATGGATCGGATCATGTTCTCGGTCGATTATCCGTTTGTAGAAAACCAGCCAGCTAAAGACTGGGCCGAACAGCTGAACTTCTGTCTCGAAGATCGTAAGAAGATGCTGAATGGTAATGTCCGGAAGCTCTTGAAGCTCTAGGAAGGTTTGTACCCATGGCGACTGTATCCCCTGAAGTCTTGACACCCTTAGCGACGACGCGCGAACCGGCGAAAGCGATGCAGCCTGTCGCTGACCCTGCCGCTTGGCACGGTGAACAGCTCGAACAAGATAAGAGCTGGCGGTTTGAGCTGACGGCGGGAGAGATTGCCGAAATCGATTCAGCGGTTGCAGGCGTCAAACGGCGGGGCCTTGAGATCAAGGACATCACCGTCGCCGACTTTCCTCTGCCGACACTCGATACCAAGCTCACCGCCATGAAGCAGCAGCTGATGGAGGGCAGGGGCGTCTCGCTGCTACGCGGAGTTCCTGTCGAACGCTATGATATTACGGAATCCGCCTCGGCCTATTGGGGCATTGGACTCCGCATGGGGCAGGCGGTATCTCAGAACCATCACGGGCATCTGCTTGGTCATGTTTATGATCTCACCGGCCCAACACGGGAGGGCGCTTCCAGCCGCGCTTATCACACCAGCGCCTATCTCAACTATCACTCGGATTCCTGCGACATCGTCGGGTTGCTTTGTCTGCACCCTGCTAAGGCAGGCGGCATTAGTTCGATCGCCAGTTCGGTGGGTATCTACAATGAAATGCTCAAGCGCCGCCCTGATCTTGTCGCGGAGTTGGTCAAGCCGTGGTACCGCGACCGCCGTAATGAAATTCCACCCGGCAAGGATCCGTGGTTCGAGCTGCCGATCTTTAATTTCGCCGAAGGTCATTTCTCCTGCAGCTGGCATAATTTCTACATCCGCTCGACCCAGAGGTTCGACGAATTGCCGCGCTTTACGCAGGCGCAGTGGGACGCCCTCGGCATGATGGATGTGCTGGCCGATGAGCTGAAACATGAGACTGGTTTCCGGCGCGGCGACATCCAGTTTTTGCATAACCACGTCATCGTCCATGGCCGCACGCTTTACGAGGACTGGCCGGAAGTTGAACGCAAACGTCACCTGTTGCGGTTGTGGCTGGCGACACCAGGCGGTCGCCCCTTGCCGGAAGCGACGCTGGAACGTTATGTCGGGCTCAAACCCGGCGAGCGTCCTGCAGGGATTATTGTTGATGGTATGAAATTCAAAACGCCGTTATCGCCGGAATATAAAGAGCCGGAGAAGAAGGCCTAAAATCTCGCAAAATATTGATGCGCCACTATTTAAATCAGCCCTATGTTCCCGTAACTTTATTGGGGAGTAGGTGAATATGTCTGATTTCTCTGAAAGCAATAAGACAGTCTGGTTCTCAAAGTTGGGATTTGGGCTGGCGCTTCTCTGTGTTTTGCTGTTTGCGGCAATTTTCATTTCAGTTCAGTCCGGCAGCATCTGAATCCGCGATGCCTTTGGCTATATCTCGTAGATCGTCTATGGCGGAGGTGCGGTTGCTCTCATGGCGCTTATCCGCCTGTTCTAGACGATCCGGCGAGATCAGAATCTTGGATTGGTGATGGCCTGTGCGGCGTTGATCGTCGCTGTGGCGATTGTCTGGGTGCCGTAGAATGTCCGGGGAGAGCTGCGCGCGTCGTCCGTTCTTTCCGACGTTACGACTGATATGATGAATCCGCCCGAATTCTTTGAAGAAGAAAAATATTTTGACGAGTGGAAAATAGACCCGGAAGTCAGCCATATGCCCCAAGAAGTTATCGGGAATATTTATAGGGAGTTGTCA
>CAUZNJ010000302.1:0-2927 GCA_963580965.1 Alphaproteobacteria bacterium
ATTCTGATCTTCATATAGTCATGAGAATATGCGTGATAAAGACTTAGTTTGTGCAAACCTTAGAAATGAGGGCATCAGATATCGATGGCTTCAACAAACCGCGCGTGCTCTTGAATAAAAGCCATGCGCAGTTCCGGTTTGCGGCCCATCAGGCTTTCAACAAGCTGGCTAGTATCGGCTAGATTCGGTCCAGCATTGCCGTTCTTGAGTGAAACCCGCAACAGGGTCCGTTTGCTCGGGTCCATGGTCGTTTCGCGGAGCTGAGCGGGGGGCATCTCCCCTAACCCTTTGAAGCGGCTGATGTCAACTTTGCCGCGGCCTTCGAAAACTGTATTCATAAGTTCTTCCCGGTGGGCATCGTTGCGGGCGTAGATGACCTGGCTGCCGCGTGACAGGCGATATAGGGGGGGTATCGCTAGATAAAGATGTCCTGTCTCAATAAGCTTCCACATCTCTTTGAAAAAGAAAGTTATTAATAGAGACGCAATATGTGCTCCATCGACATCGGCGTCGGTCATTATGACGACCTTTTCGTATCGCAGCGCATCTTCGTCAAAGGCATCGCGGGTGCCGCAGCCGAGTGCCTCTTTCAGGTCCTTGATTTCCTGGTTAGCGTTCATCTTGTCGGCGGAGGCGCTCGCCACATTGAGGATTTTGCCGCGCAGGGGTAGAATAGCTTGTCGAGTACGATCGCGGGCCTGCTTGGCCGAGCCGCCGGCTGAGTCACCCTCTACAAGGAATATCTCGGTGCCTTCTGGAGTTTTTGATGTGCAGTCTGTCAGTTTTCCAGGCAGCCTCAGTCTTCGAGTTGCAGAGGCGCGCTTAGTCTCTCGTGATTTCCGGCTAAGCTGGCGCTCCTCAGCGCGGGTGATGACGTGGTCGAGGAGCGCTCGGGCTGCACTGGGGTCGGCAGAAAGCCAGTGGTCGAAATGATCTCGTACCGATGTTTCGACAAGGCGCGTGGCCTCGACCGTCGCCAAACGTTCCTTTGTTTGGCCCTGGAACTGGGGTTCGCGGATGAAGACGGATAAAATTGTAGATGCGCCGCCTAAGACATCTTCGGCTATCAGCTGTGCTGCTGCTTTGACGTTGAGCAGTTCCCCATACGCACGCAGGCCGCGGGTTAACGCCTGTCGTAGGCCCTGTTCGTGGGTCCCGCCCTGGGGTGTTGGAACCGTGTTGCAATAACTGCTGAGGAGCGGTTCTTCATCGAGAGGCCAAGCCACGGCCCATTCGACCCGGCCGGCGCCATTGAACTTGGCATCTCCACAGAATGGCGCGGGCGTGAGGGATTGCCGGCCTTCTAATGTCGATTTAAGAAAATCGGCGAGCCCGCCGGGAAAATGCAATGTGGCCTGGGGCGGTATCGCATCCTTGGAGTCGATCAGGGTAGGGTCGCATGACCAGCGTATTTCGACACCACGATAGAGATAGGCCTTGGAGCGCGCCATGCGGTATAGCAGCGCTGGGTGATAGGAGACTGTTTCGCCAAAAATTTGTGGATCGTAGTGGTAGATGATAGTCGTGCCACGACGGTTCTGCACAGGGCCTAAATTTTTAAGTTGACCTTGCGGCTCGCCGCGCACGTAAGATTGGGACCACAGCGTGCGGTCGCGGGCGACTTCGACTAATAGTCGGTCTGATAAAGCGTTAACGACCGAAAGACCGACACCATGTAGGCCACCAGAGGTCTCATAGACGCTGCCGCCAAATTTTCCGCCTGAATGCAAGGTTGTGAGGATTACCTCCAGGGCCGAGCGATCCTTAAATTTGGGGTGCGGGTCAACAGGAATGCCGCGCCCGTTATCGCGGACCGTGATGGTCTGGTCCGCGGCTAGTTCAAGCTCAATACGATTGGCGTGCCCCGCGATAGCCTCGTCCATGGCGTTATCGAGGATTTCTGCCGCCAGGTGATGCAGGGCGCGTTCATCGGTGCCGCCGATATACATACCAGGCCGGCGGCGAACTGGTTCCAGTCCCTCCAGAACCTCGATATCGCGGGCATCGTATGTCCCGCTGTTCTTTGGAGTCGGCGTATTTTCGAAGAGATCCTTCATATCTTCATTCTAAGATTGCTCGTCTTGCCTAACAAGCACGATAGAGTGTTATGGATGCTGATTTTATCAATATATTGCGGTTGTAATTCATGAAGAATTTACCGTGTAGTTAGAATGAAGATTAAATAATGAACGAGACTTCCGCCCTGCCGGCGATTTCGTTGGTGGCATCAGGCTTCCCGAACAAATGGGCGCGTGCGGAGACATTGCCGCACGCTTAAGCGTAACCTGCAATTCTAAGCGATCATTAGCCACGAGAATAATGCGGTGACGAGCGTTCCGACGGCAGCAATATCAGCGAACGTCATGGGTGTTGGCATGTTCTATTTCCTTAGTGGCAACGGTCAATTTTTCTTCCTTAAGATATTATTGGAATGAGAACAAAATGGCAACATATAAAGTTAGGCGTCGCCCGGTTCACAAGTTTGTGAGCAGAATGGATGAGGTCTGTCTAGGGTTGTTGAGGTGGGTAACGTAGTACTGTCAATGCGATGGCGGGTGGCGGTGGCCTGCTGTGAAACTGTGCCGAACGCAACGGGCTGGGATTAAGGCATTGATGCTTGGGACGCGGGAGCTTATGGACAAACAGGTGTTTACGCGCGACCTTAGTGTTGTCGTTATCCCGACAGGCATTGGTTGATTTTATATTAGGGCTCGTGACAAGATATATGTGCATTGCAAGGAACTATTTTGCATTGAACTGCCCAGCTGCTGAAACTGCGTGTTATGGAGTCCCTTGCGCGGGCTATAGTCCTCGTATTTCTATTTGGCGCTGATTAATGGCGGAACCATGTTAGCAAGCCGTCCCGGTCAATATCAGCAGAACCAAATCCTCTTCGGAATTTTGTGGATTCTGGCCGCCACCTTTTT
>CAUZNJ010000303.1:0-2911 GCA_963580965.1 Alphaproteobacteria bacterium
CAAAACGGGCCGCGACCTGATGCCACATCGAGCCAAAGTTATTCTGCAGCATATTGCCGACAACGTATTTTGGGTATTTGTGGCGTTGATGATCATTCTAGGGTCGACGGTTGACGCGCCGTTTTTCAATTCACACTAGATCGCGTCTCTACTTCGTAGCCTGACTATAACGCCGCTGGGATATCGATCACCGAATTGCCGCTGATGCCAGAGACGCTGAGCGGCGTCGCCGACGAGCCGATTGTGCCCGAAAAATCTAAAGTTTGATCAAAGCGATGAACTGAACCCTCAAGGGCAAGGACGACTGGATATCGTGTCGCCGCATCTTTGCTCAACCAAGAATCGAACGCGCCTCCCAGACCAGATGGCCGGGCATTGCTGAGCGCCACCAGGGAGTCTTCACTTAGGCTGCCTTCAATTTTCATCGAAACCAGACGAGCGCCCATATGCGCTTCGCCGCTGAGGTCGAGGTCTTCGCCGCTGATGTCAAAAACGACTGCCTTGGTGGAAAAGAATTTATCCATATCGAGCTCAACGGTTCCGCTCAGGAATTCGGGCAGAAGGATATAGGGTATCATTTCGGGCAGCATGGCGCCAAAGTCATCAAGCGTGAGATCGTCGAAGTTGAGCTCCAGTTCGATCTGCTGATCCTCGGTCCGGTATAAACCGACAGCAGAGATGTTGACCGGCGCGGTAGCGGTCTCAACAGCCAAATCAAAGACACTGCGCACACCATCAGCATGAGGCGCGATCAGAATATCCGCATCCGAGATGTGCATTTCAGTATTGGCTAATTCATTGCCGATCAAAATATCGGCGTCGACGATCCGAATGCCGGGCAATATCTTGTTCTCACGGGCGTCGGGGTCGGGTGCGGAAGCCAGAGTAATGAGAAAATCCTCAAAAATTTTACCGGAATCGCCAGGCTTCTTTGCTCCGATGTCGAACTTAACGGCGCCGCCAACAGTTTTAATCCAGCGGGTTTTGGGCCGTACTATGGTAATTGCCACGGGCTTCAAATCGCCGTTGATAACATTGCCGAGGTCGAGGCCAGCGACAATTTCCGGCACTGTGGCAATATCCTGCAAGCTGTAATCGGCAATACGCACGCCGACCATTGCCAATCCCAAATTGCCATGACCATCGTTGCAACGAAGTTCAAGGTCATCAAACTTAACGTCATAGGCATAATAGATACGCTCAACCAGTTCCTCTTGCATGCGCGGCCCTAGAAAGGTGACAGACAGAGGCCCGACGGCCAGCCGGGCGGACAGCGCCGCCGCAACAAGCAGCAACACAGCAACCAGCGCCACGAAAGTGAACAAGGAGAATTTGCTGAGGCGGCGAAGGATACTTCCGTTGGTCATCTCTGTAGCTGTCACGTGCTTATCTCGAGCAAGGTGCTGAATTTGTTTCGGCATATGTTGAGATTCTACAGCTTGGCTGTAGTGGGGCAAATCAAGTGCTATCACAGGGCAGTGATGGCCGCGTTTCCTCAATTGGGGCTTACGAGAGGGCGACGTGGGCGGCTAGGATGATTTACTTATGAGAGTTGAAAGCCGCGACAGATGGAGAATTGACGCATGAACAGAGCTGAGCGGCGACGAAAAGAGAAGCGCGCGCAAAGTGGTAGCGTTAATTCTCCCGACGATGCTATGCGCCAGGCTATGGATCATCTGCAGAAGGGGGAACTGAAGCGCGCCGAGAACTTATTTAACCGGGTGTTAAAAGCAACCCCGGAACATCCTGATGCGCTGCATTTTCTCGGTGTCGTCATTTACCAACAGGGGCGCTTCGATGCGGCCACGGCCTTGTTGGAGGCCGCGATTACGTCCGCACCTGATTATGCGGAGGCACACAATAGTTTGGCTATTATCCTCTTGGAGCAACGCAATTTCGATGCGGCAATAACGCATTTGATGCGCGCCGTGGAAATTCGACCGGGCTTTGCCGGTGCCTATGCCAATTTGGGAAACGCATATCAGGAGAGTGGCAAACTGGACGAGGCGGTGAAATCTTATCGCAAGGCGCTTTCCCTCAATCCGCGACACCGCGAGGCGGCCTACAGGCTTGCTTCTGCCTGTTTAGTGCGGGGCGAAGCATCGCAAGCGCTCGACGCATGCATCGCCTGCCTCGAAATTGATGCTAATTGCCAACACGCGCTGGCCTATTTAGCACTGGCATTGCAAGCGCTCGGCCAACACGACGATGCACGCCTGATTTATGAATATGATCGCCTGATCCACCGCGCCGACATACCGCTACCGCCGCGCTATGACAAACCGAGTGACTTTAACGAAGCTCTCGCCACGGCCGTTCGAGAACATCCGTCGCTGGTTTGGGAGCCCTTAAACCGAGTGACGCGCGGCGGAGCCGTGAGCGGTGACATGCTCTTGCAGCCCAACCAGACGATCAAGCTATTCGAGCGCTCGCTGCGGAGCGCCATCGATGGGTATCGCGATTCACTAATTGAAGAAGCGGGTCACCCATTACTTGGTCGGATACCGAAATCCTATCGTTTGACTCTCATCGCATCGATTCTAAAGGCAGGCGGTCATCATCCGGCGCATATACATGAATCGGCCTGGCTCAGCGGTGTGTATTACGTGCGTGTTCCTGAGGTCATAAACAATTCGGACTCGGCACATGCCGGTTGGCTGGAATTTGGCCGGCCCGATTTCCAATTGCCCGCAGATGCTCAAATAGAAGTAACCGCTTGTCTGCCAGAAGACGGCTTGGCACTGTTTTTTCCGTCCTATTTTTTCCACGGCACGATCCCATTTTTCGGAACTGGAGAGCGTATCGGTATTGCTTTTGACGCTTTCCCGCTGGAATGAGCCTTAAAAATGGGAGGAACTAGGCGAGTTGCCTTGGAAAATCGACAGGGCGGTGGATTAAAAATTGACCCAAG
>CAUZNJ010000304.1:0-2905 GCA_963580965.1 Alphaproteobacteria bacterium
ATCATGACCGCCAATACCCACACGCGAGCGTTGGACCGCGTGGCAGAAGCGGCGGAGACATGCAGCATCGATCTGGCCGATGATGATGTCGTTGTCTGTGTGCAGGGAGATGAGCCGTTGCTCGGCCCCGACGTCATCGAGGCTGTAATCAAGCCGTTCGACGAAGACCGGTCCGTTCGCGGAACATTGCTTGCCGTTCCGATTATTAACGAGGACGTTTTCCGCAATCCAGATATTGTCAAACTAGTCCACGATATGAACGGAGACGTACTTTACACATCCCGCCAGCCCATACCGTACTGCAAAGTTTTCTCGCCTGAACTCGGTGCTATGCGGGTCGGCGGAATTTTTGGGTTCCGCTATGATTTTTTGCGCTGGTTCACCAAAACGCCGGAGTCCCCTCTAGAATACAAAGAGGCCTGCGATTCCAATCGAATTTGCGACAACGGATTCCGCCAGCGCATCGCGCCTATTCCCTATCGCACCTACATTTCTGTTGACAGCCCCGAGGATGCGTCCCGCGTCGAAGATGCTCTGCCCAATGACCCCCTGTGGGGCCGCTATTGAGGCGGTTGCCAATCAAAAAGAGCCAGATACCATGCTAGTGGGCAAACAGGCCATTGAATCCCTAATTAGTGAGGCCGGCGAGGGCGAGCTCAGCCGTTCAGCCTATTGGGAGTATGAGTCTGCACAATTCTTAATATCGGCAGACGGCACAATTCAAGGGGATACGGTACTCGGTTCCATTTCAACCAAGACCGGCTTCCTCCATACGGCAGCCCATTGGTTGTTGCAGGCACCATTCCGGTACATGGGGGCAAAATATAAAAAAATTGGCATGATGGAGAAGCTTGGGCGCACGATTGCCCGACGACAGAGCCGGCAATTCACCCATGACATGTTACGCCAAGTGTTAACCATGGCACTGGTGGAGCACCATCTGGAATCTCTGGCCGATAGTACGTGCAACCTGATCATTGGTGATGGCTTCGGCGTCCTGACAACACTCAACTTAATGGCGTTTCCCGAGCGGAAGACCGTTCTTATTAACCTAGTCAAGCCTCTTGCTGCAGACCTTGCATGGATTCGTCGGGTTTTCCCCGACCTTTCCCTTGCCCTGGTATCCAACCGCGAGGAAATGGCAGTCGCGCTAGGAGACCCTAAAATTAGGTTGATTGCGGTGCGAGCAGATGATTCTAGCCTTCTTGATGAGGTGCCCATCGGCATAGCATTCAACGTTGTATCCATGCAAGAGATGCCCCTAAAAGTCATAGCCGAATATTTTCGGGTGCTCCGCGTAAACCCTGCACCAACAACCACATTTTATTGCTGCAACAAGTTATGGAAGCGCATGCCTGACGGCCTTGAAATTAGCTTCCAAGAGTATCCGTGGCACATCGACGATGAGATTATTGTCGATACACCGTGCCATTGGAGCCAGTGGATCTACTCCTCCCGATTCCCTTTTTGGCATTTCCGTCGTGGCAGCAAGCGCGTTATTTGGCACCGGATGAGCAGACTCAAGAAGAGCCAACCATGATCGATGCACTTATTTTCGACCTAGATGGAACGCTGATCGATAGCGTACCCGATGTCGGTGCGGCGATGAACCGTATGCTGGCGGGTGCCGGCTATGCGCAAATTCCCGATGAGAACGTTAGTGACTACGTCGGATGGGGTGCGCACGCCATGATCAAAAAGGCGCTTGCCACAGCAGGCATCCTCTCGCCAGACGGTGAGCTAAAGCAGCGGCTAGAAGAGTATCTGGCATTTTACCGGGCAGCGCCCGCCGAGCGAACTATCATTTATCCGGGCGTGCTCGACGTACTTAATAATCTCGCAGCAACCGGTATTCCCATGGGTGTTTGCACCAATAAGCCTCACGCTATGAGCAAGCTTGTGCTGGATGCACTGGACATGTCGCGATACTTCGCGGCTGTCTTGGGTGGCGACATTGTCCCCCATCGAAAACCGGACGGACGGCACGTTCATGACACCTTACACCTCATGAATGCCGAGGGCCGGTCCGCAGTAATGATTGGCGATAGCGAAACCGACATGACAGCTGGGCGCGATGCCGGCCTGCCGGTAATCGCCGTAACATACGGGTATGCACACGGCGATCCATATCAACTTGATGCTGACATTTGCATCGACAGGTTTACCGATCTGCCGGAAGCCCTTCGCCGGCTGTCCACCCCTGACTCTATACCTTCGGCTTGAATGCTCGGATGAACCAAGCAAATCCCATTAACCGCCCGAGGCCGTTTTCAAGAGGCGACGTGATCGGCCACGGCTCGCCATATACCAAAAGACCGCCCGGATGTGTCCCATAACGGCTAATCTGCCATCGCCGATAAAGTCGGCCGAGCTTGGGGATGAGATAAAAATAGAATTCCCCTTTGCGCATCGTCAAGCTTTCGAACTTGGCAAACAGCCTGCGAATGCCGGCGACCGTGTAACAGCGGGTAATCGGATTGCGTACCATCTGTCTGTCACGACCGCCCCATTCGGTCGCCTTACCCAACCAATTTGGATCGCCAAAGGCCTTACCCTGCAGAACCCCAACGCACAGCCACATGTTGATCCAGTAGTGCCAGGACGATTTGCAGTAAAGCATGATGACCGCGCAACCGCCGGGATTGAGAACCCGGTGGACCTCAGCTATGGCCGCCTCAGTATTCATCGTGTGGTGCAACACGCCATTAGAATAGACTATATCGAAGCTCCCGTCGCCGAACGGCAAATGTTCGCTATCCCCCTGCAATGCATTGCACCCCAAGGCCAGTTCACCAAGAAGACGAAATTTAGCATCGGTAGCGCGGACCCGTTCGCCCGTGATATCCATGGCCGTAACCACGGCACCATATCGTGCAAAAAGAGCGGAGTGGCCACCCGCACCGGG
>CAUZNJ010000305.1:0-2894 GCA_963580965.1 Alphaproteobacteria bacterium
CAGTAAGACGATGGGTACGGTATCAGAGCGATTATGGACTAACTTTAAATAGGCTTGGTCTGATCCATAACCTGGTGTACCAAAATTATTAACGCGACATTTCAACAAAATAGAAAGCTGATTGCTCCAGGCACTAGCAGGATCAACTTCCGAAGACTAAGTAAACGAGTCGCCATAAAGTGACACGCAGGGGTTCTCGGTTCCAGGATATGCGGGGATCAAACGTGTACCAACGGCGTCTACCTCACTGTCATCTTTTTGGGTCACCCACTCTAGAACCGGATGGAGCTGAGCCAAATATTGTTCGAATCCTTCTTCGGATTGCGCTCGATATAAAACCCCTTTATTTACGAGGTAATTGGCTACGACGTAGCCTAGAAGTTCAGTAACCCCCAACACGAGAATCACGACGAAACCAGCCAATATAAAATTGTGATGCCTGGGCTCGATTTGCATGTTTCCAAACAAACTAAAATCCATCAAAAAGATTTGGAATGCCCTGACGAGGGATCTTAATCTCTCTTAAAACCGCCGTCAAAACTCTTGAGATGCGGCGAAAGCTCGACCCAAGGCTGCTTGCTAGCGGTATAGATATTCCACTCAGGCGTGATAATCGTAGAGACATCAAGCGTTCCGGCCATAATCACGCGAAAATCCGGTGTAACGTCATATTCGGCCATGAACGGCGACCCACAATCAGAACAGAAGCTACGGCGCACGAATTTACCGCTTTCACCGGTGTGTTCATATGTTTTGGCACTGCCACCAGAAACGGACACGCTGTCCTTCTTGAAGATCAGCAATGTCGCAAAGGCGGCGCCGGTATTTTGCTGGCAATCCCGGCAATGACAAGCCCCTGACATCAACGGTTTATCGGCACAGCTATAACGCACATTACCGCACAAACACCCACCTGTCGCAAATTCGGTCATCACAATTATCCAATGTTTCGGCAAGCATAGCAGAGCTTTCGCTTATTCGGAAAACCACTACCTGTCCCCGCCAAGTAGACAAGACGACTGTGCTATTTCATAATGAGAAATCAAATCAGAGAGAAAACAAAATGGCGCTAACTTCCCAGGACGTCCTCGACGGTATAGAGGCAATCCACAAAGAAATCCCAATGTACGGGCACCCTTTATGGGTCGCAATGGTCGATGGCACCTGGAATTACGAGCAGTCACAATATGTCTGCAAGCAGCATGGCGGCATTCCGCTCCACAATCATCACTACCACGGCAATCTCTACCGTATTTGCCCCGACCCTGCGTGGCGTGAAATGATTGCCGAAGTTGCCTATGAAGAGGCAACCGGCCGCCTGATGTCTAACGGCGTTTCCCATCACAAGCTTTATTTGAATTACGCCGAGGGCATGGGAATGAAACCCGAGGAAATGTACGACCCGCCATATTGCGCCGGTGTCGTCGCGTTTCAGGCCTATTTTACCCATATCTGCAGTCATTCCTTCCTCGAAGGAGTTTCCGCCCACATGCTGGCTGGCGAAGCTGCTATTCCCGGGCTCTATATCAAGATTGCTCACAAGCTGCAGGAACAGTTTGGTCTATCGGATGAAGCTGTAGCCTATTGGGTTATTCATGACAGTGCAGATGAGGAACATTCTGATGTCGGCGTACAGCTCCTCGACCAATATGCCAAGACGGAAGAAGATAGAACGTTAGTTCTTAAGATCGTTCGACAGATGCTTGAAATACAACAATTAATGTATGATGATATTTATAAAAATGCGATGAAAATAGGTTCTTAACGACAGCCGATCCTAATAGAAACTTAAGAAGCGATGCCGGTTCTGGTTTGACAGGAAGAGATGCTTACGGGTTTCATCGCCTTCCATCGGAAAATCAATAAAACAAGACGGGTTTGAGGCACCATTGCCAACAAACCGGTCGCAAGTCATTCTAACCAAGACATCTGCGACGACCTCTTCACTCAAACGCTGACGATCCTGAGGGTCCACTCCGACATGAACGCCAACATCGGTGCTGGTGCGCATAGAATCCAGACAATGGATCGCGGGGCCGTGTTTTTTGATCAAAGCCTTTGAAATGTTTTCACTATCTGTGATCAGCCATACCCAGCAGGTGAAACATGTCCGACCACAACCCCATGCACGGATATGCAAAAAAACCCTCGTCATGGCGTGGGATGGCCATACCATATAGGAATTCAAGGGTTTTAGGCTGTGACGGACGTGGAAATCTATCAAATGCGGTTATATCCGCTTTAGTTCGCCACCGCATTGCCTCGACTTCTCGGCCAAACAGTCCAGCGATATGGGCCATCACCGTACACCCAACCCCTTGATTACCCTCAAGAATAAGAACTTCTTACGCGCAAGCCTCCGCCAGCGTTAGATTATCAACGGTCAGTGCCTCGATCGCTGTTTCGATTAAGGCGTCGACTGTGGGTGGCCCTTTGGCATCGGTCACGAAACGACAGCGACCGCTTCGATTTCGATCATAAATTCTGGCCATGCAAGGGCAGAAACTTCACATATGACACTGGCCGGACCAAAGACCGGAAAATACTTTTCACGAATATCCGCGATCGAGTTGAAAGCGCCGATATCGGTTACATAGACCGTTACCTTAACGATATCGTCCATCGTCGCAGCGCTGTCTTCAAGAATGCCTTTGATGTTTTCGAGGACCTGAGCAGCTTGAGCCCTTAGATCCCCCTTCCCTACCAACGCGCCTTTTGCATCAAGCGGGACTTGGCCAGATATCCACAATAACGGCCCGGCATCACTGCGTACGGCATTTGAGTAATATGGCTTGAGCGGTGCCGCCACGACAGCTGGGTTGAGGGCGGTCTTTCGGGGATTCGACATCAATTACCTCCTAATTTCTTTCTTTGGCGATTTGAAGCGCACGCCA
>CAUZNJ010000306.1:0-2891 GCA_963580965.1 Alphaproteobacteria bacterium
AGATGCTTTTACTGAAGTACGCGCCTCGAAAAAATTACACGAGCCCTTATATCCCCACGTCATTGAGACGCTAGAACTGTTGCAGGAAGCCGGTTATCTACTCGGAATTGCAACCGGCAAGACACAACGCGGCCTGCTGGCGACACTGGGGAGCCATGGACTCACCAAATATTTTGTCACCCTGCAAACTGCTGATGTTGCACCCGGCAAACCGCACCCCGGCATGATGGAACGGGCCATGGCAGAGACCGGTGCGGAAAAGGACGATACAGTGCTGATCGGTGATACCGTGTTTGATATTAAAATGGCGCGCAATGCCGGAACCCGCGCTTTTGGCGTCTCATGGGGCTATCATGAAGTTGACGAATTGCATGCTGCTGGTGCCCATTTGGTGCTCGATCACCTAAGCGAGTTGCTGCCCTTGTTGGCAGACCCGTAAAAGGAGACTAGGCTATGCGTTGGTGGATTCCGCTGATGTCAGTTTTCAAAACGCCGAATGGGGCTCAGAGCCAGAGATGCTGAAGCTTGGCCATGTCGAGGCTGAGGTCGCGCTGTTTCCAATGCTGTTCGGTGATATCAAGATCAACCGCCTCATTATGGAGGATCTTGATCTTTTGGTGGAGACCAATGCGGAGGGTGTCGGCTATTGGGAGTTTGGCGAGAGGAAAGACGCTGAGCAACATGACGAAGATGAAGAATATGGCGGTGATGGCGGCGCGCTTCCGGTCATTGATGAAATGCGCATCGATAATGCGTTGATGCGCTTTCAGGACGGCGAGTCTGGTGAGCGTCAAATGCTGATGATCAGCCACGCCCAAGGACAGTCCCAGGAGGCGGAGGATGTCACGTTCGTGCTCGAAGGGATTTGGAACAACAGTCTGATCAATGCGTCGGGCTCCATTGGGGCGGGCGAGAAGAACGTACCTGTGACGTTGCTCATTGAGATGTTCGGCGCAAAGACCAATATCGATGGCACGGTGCAGGACCCGAAGGAATTTAAAAGGGTAGATTTGGACATCCGTGTGGCGGGGGAGAAGCTCTCAGACCTCAACATGGTCGCCGGCTCATTCCCGCCCATTGGCCCTTATACGCTAGCGGCCAATTTACGCGATAGCGGTAAAGATACATACACGCTGGATAATTTTCAGGCGCACATTGCAGAGAGTGGCCTTACCGGTACGCTGACCTTTGAGAAAGCGGAGAGGCCGCGCCTCACAGCAGACTTAACATCCACACTGCTCGATTTGGATGCGCTGTTGACGAAACCAGAAAATGCCGCAACCAAAGAGGCTGAAAGTGATGCTTCCGGCGGCACTACTCAAGGCGCGGGCGAGGCAGGTGAAACGGAACGCCTATTCCCGGATGCGCCGCTTGATTTGAGCAGCCTCAATAAGGCCGATGCCGATGTATCTCTGAAGGTGGCTGAGTTGCGTTATGGCGGCTTGGCGCTGCGTGATGCGGTGGTTGGCATGAATTTGGAGTGCGGCATGTTGCAGATCACGCCGTTGCAGGCAGGCCTTGCGAAAGGTGTGGTGGACGGTGAGTCGCGCCTCGATAGCCGCGCCAATCCGGCAAAATTGCAGCTCGCCATGAATGTGACAGAGGTTGATCTTGCCGCCATCAAGCCGATGTTCGATCTCAGTGAAGTGGTCAGTGGGCCGCTCGATCTTGATATTTCGCTCACCGGTCAAGGGCGCTCTCCACATGAAATTGCTGCCAGCCTCGATGGCCGGGTGGGTATGGAGGTCGGCGCGGGGACCGTTCCCAACGAATATGTCGATCTCATTGCCGTCGACCTGCTGCGCTTTATGGTGCCGGACAGTAAGCAGCAGGATGGCGCGCGGCTAAACTGCTTTGTTGCCCGCTTCGCTGTAAAGGATGGTGAGGCGGTCAATCAGGCGCTTTTATTTGATACAGCGCTTACGACAACGGCCGGCAAGGGGCAGATTAACCTTGGCCGGGAAGTGGCCGATCTCACCATCGTGCCGCGCCCGAAAGACTCGGCCTTGTGTAGCCTGCCGATCCCCATTCTGGTAGATGGCCCGCTCACCAACCTCAGCTACAGTCTCAAGAAAGAGGAAGCGCTGCTCGGTCTCGCCGGCTCCGTGTTGGGGACGGTTTTATTGGGGCCGTTCGGTGTGTTGATCCCCTTCGTCAGCGCCGGCTCGGGGGATGACAATCCTTGCGCCAGCGCTCTTGATAATCCGCAAGAAAATCCACAACCGACAAACCAGACGCCGGCTTCTCCGACGGATGCGGTTGAGGATGCGGTCGAAAACCTGTTGGGTATTTTCGACTGATATGGAAAAGAAGAAGCGCTTTTATAAAGAGGTTGCGGTTGCGCCGTGCGAGTCCGGCTTTACGGTCGAACTGGATGGCCGCGCCGTCAAAACACCGGCGCGTTTGCTGCTTGTTGTGGGCAATCCCGAATTGGCCGAGGCGGTAGCGGGCGAATGGCGTGCCCAGGGCGATGAAATTCATCAGGATACAATGCCGTTCACGCGCTATGTCTGCACGGCACTGGATCGGGTGACGCCGCAGCGCGATGCGGTGATCGAGGAGACGGTAAGGTACGGCGAAACCGATCAACTCTGTTACCGCGCTCAGGAGCCGGATGAGCTGGTCAAGCGCCAGCTTTTGACTTGGCAACCGCTGCTCGATTGGGCCGAAACGCACTACGGCGCGCAATTTGAAACAACAGACGGCTTAGCGGCGGTGGCCCAGGATGATGATGCGCTGGCAAAGCTATGTGCCGCCGTTGAGGCCGAGAACGACCTCACCTTAACCGGCCTGCATATCGCCACGGCAACTAGCGGTTCGCTGATTGTCGCCCTGGCGTTAATGGAGGGCGAGGTTGATGCGGAAAGCGCGTGGCGCATATCACAGATCGA
>CAUZNJ010000307.1:0-2884 GCA_963580965.1 Alphaproteobacteria bacterium
GGAGCAATCCATTTGTATTCTTATTTGATCCACGTTGCCATGGGCTTTGTGGATCACAGAAGTAAACAGGACCGAATTATCGCCGCCTTCCCACAACCTGTCTAACGTCAGCGCCTATGGAACAACTTATCGGTATTGCATAAGAGAGGATTTCTGGTTCATCGTAATGACCCGAAGGGGAATGAAGATGAGACAGAAATCGCAGACAAGACAGACGGGTGCCGCCAAGGCGATCAAGGACATTCGCCGGGCAACGCGCAAGCAATACTCGGCAGAAGAAAAGATCCGCATTGTGCTAGACGGATTGCGCGGTGAAGAAACCATTGCCGAGCTTTGCCGGATAGAAGGCATTGCCCAGAGCATTTATTACAAATGGTCGAAGGAGTTTATGGAAGCTGGTAAGCGACGCTTGGCCGGTGATACGGCCCGTGCGGCTTCGACTGGTGAAGTGACCGCCCTTCGCCGTGAAGCGCGTGAGCTGAAAGAAGTCGTCGCCGAGCAAACCTTGGAGATGAGGTTGCTTAAAAAAAGTATGATCGCGGATGGGGGAGACGACGAATGAGATACCCCGCATCAGAAAAACTTGAGATCATCCGCCTTGTTGAACGTTCTCACCTGCCAATCAAACAGACGCTGGACAAGTTGGGCATTCCCCGCACCACGTTTTATCGCTGGTACGATCGTTATCAAGTCGCTGGCCCGGAAGCTCTGGAAGATCAATCGCCCCGGCCGTCTCGGGTTTGGAATCGTATTCCTGATGATGTTCGCGAGCGCATCGTTGACCTGGCTCTGGATGTGCCGGAGCTGTCTCCCCGCGAATTGGCCGTGCGCTTCACAGACACAGAAAAGTACTTTGTCTCAGAGGCTTCCGTCTATCGGCTGCTCAAATCCCTTGATCTGATTACCAGTCCAGCATTCATCGTGATTAAAGCTTCTAATGAGTTCAGGGATAAGACCACGGCGATCAATCAACTGTGGCAGACCGACTTCACCTATCTGAAGGTCATCGGCTGGGGCTGGATGTATCTATCAACGATCCTTGATGATTACTCGCGTTACATCATTGCCTGGAAGCTATGCACGACCATGAAGACGAGTGATGTTACTGATACGCTGGAACTCGCCCTACAAGCATCAGGTTGTGATCAGGCCCATGTTGAGCACAAGCCCAGACTGCTATCGGACAACGGCTCCAGCTATGTCTCTGGTGAGCTGGCTGAATGGCTGGGTGATAAAAATATGGGACACGTCAGGGGGGCGCCATATCACCCGCAAACTCAAGGCAAGATCGAGCGATGGCACCAGACCCTGAAAAACCGCATCCTGCTGGAGAACTACTTCTTCCCGGCAGACTTGGAGGCGCAGATCGAGGCGTTTGTCGATCACTACAACCATCAACGCTACCACGAGAGCATCAACAACCTCACCCCCGCAGACGTTTACTTCGGGCGAGGGCAATCTATTTTAAAACAACGGGAAAGGATTAAACGGAAAACCATGGAAACCCGGCGCTTGCAATATCGCAAATACGCCGCTTAATATTATCAACCAGATGAGCCAGATCCTCCTTTAGATCAGGCCGGTGATTGTTCCAATTACTATGATGACGGACAAAACTGCTAAGCCATTGAAATAATTGGCGTCCCCTACGGGATTCGAACCCGTGTTGCCGGCGTGAGAGGCCAGTGTCCTAGGCCTCTAGACGAAGGGGACTTGAGGCTGTTTTTTCATTCTTATCAGGATTTTTAAGCGTTGGATAGTCTCCGCACTTCACCGACAAAGGCGTCGCAGTCTTTCTTCTTCGTATTGAAGGCGGTGACCAGGCGGATGGTCGCGTGCTCTTCGTCGGGCCAGTCATAAAAGGCGAAGCCCTTGGCGCGTAAGTCCGCGATCATCCGGTTCGGCAGGCGGGCGAACAGCATATTGGCGTCGGGCGGGAACAGCAGCTCAACATTCTTAATGTCGCTTAAGCCCTGGGCCAGGATTTCCGTGCAGTCATTGGCATGGCGGGCTGTTTTAAGCCATAGATCGTCTTTCAGGTAGGCCTCAAATTGGGCCGCCAGAAAACGCATTTTTGAAAACAAGTGACCGCCACGCTTGCGCCTGTAGGCAAAATCTTCGGCCAGTCCTGGGGTGAAAATCACCACCGCTTCGGCGGCGAAGGCGCCGTTTTTGGAGGCCCCGAAAGATAGGATATCAACCCCGGCCTTGCAGCTGGTTTCCGCAGCAGAGCACCCAAGTGCCACCACCGCATTGGCAAAGCGCGCCCCGTCCATATGGACCTTCAGGCCATGCTTGTGGGCGACGGCGGTGATCGCCTTGATCTCGTCGATGGTATAGACCGCACCGGTCTCGCCGGTTTGCGTCAGGCTGACAACGGCGGGCTTAACGTGGTGGACGTCACCATGCTCATCCTTCAAAGCCTCTTTAAGATCATCTGCGGAAATTTTCCCGGCCCGGTCGGGCAACAATACCAGTTTTGCGCCGCCTGTATAAAATTCCGGGCCGCCGCATTCATCAATCTCGATATGGGCTTTCGTGTGGCAATAGATGCTGCCGTAGGGCGGGCACAAAACAGAAAGCGCCAGCACATTGGCCGCCGTCCCGGTGGCGACCAAAAAGACATCCGCCTCGCACTGGAACAACTTCTTGATTGCAGCCTCAACATTACCGGTTGCATCGTCAGCCCCATAAGGCATGGCCGGGCCAACATTTGCGGCGCTTACGGCGGCGGCAATTTCCGGGCAAACGCCAGTTACGTTATCGCTGGAAAAATTCATTGGTGGTCCTCAACTTCTATCGTAAGGGACATTCCCTGGAAGGCCGTGGCGTCAGCGTTAATTCGGTGCGCCGTCACCTCGTTAATGCGGCTATCTTCAAGGCC
>CAUZNJ010000308.1:0-2881 GCA_963580965.1 Alphaproteobacteria bacterium
GGCAAAGGGAGAGGATATCGGTGGCTAGTACCTTCAGGCGACGCGGGTCGAGGCCGGATGCATCGAAGTATTCGTCGACCAGACATTCTAGATCGCGGAGTGGGCCATAGCTTTCGGCCCGCGTCAGTGGCGGTGTCAAATGATCGATGATGACTGCTCCGGCGCGTCGTTTAGCCTGGGTTCCTTCTCCGGGGTCGTTGACGATGAACGGATAAACATTCGGTACGGGGCCGAGTGCTGCTTCAGGAAAGCACGCTGAGGACAGCGCCAGCGCCTTTCCAGGAAGCCATTCCAGATTGCCGTGCTTTCCCATGTGAACCACGGCATCTGCGCAAAAGCTGTGTCGTACCCAGGCATGGAACGCCAAATAAGCATGTGTCGGTGGTAGGTCGGGGTCGTGATAGCTGGCCCGCGGATCGACGTTGTACCCCCGAGCCGGCTGGATGCAGACGGCTACGTTTCCAAGCCGCAACACTGGCACGACAAAATGACCGCAGTCTAATTTGCCGGGGCGATAGAAAAGGTCGGCTTCCGGCGTGCCCCAGCGATCCGTGATTTTTTTTTGTAACACGACCGGCAGAGCGCTGAAGAACGACTGATAGTCGCTTAGCGATATATTTTCGCGCTGGGACCATCCATCAATTTTCCGCCAATCATTAGTTGGTCCGGCGATGAGTTGGGCGATCAGCGCATCACCGTTGGTGGGAATATGGGCAACGCCATAGCCGGCACGGGACAATGCGGTCAGTGTGCCGACGGTCGCCGCGGGAGTATCTAGACCAACGCCGTTGCCCAGCCGGCCATCGCGATTTGGGTAATTGGCTAGCACGATGGCGATACGCCGCTCCGCTGCTGATTTGCGCCGCAAGGTTGCCCAGGCCGCGGCGAGATTGCAGGTAAAATCGATACGGTCGGCAACTGGTTCATAGGCAACGATGTCGCATTCGGTGGCGGAATCGCGCCACTTGCTGCCCTTAAAGGAAACCGCACGGCTAAGAATCCGGCCATCGACTTCTGGAAGGGCGACGTTCATGGCGATGTCGCGGGGGCTTAGCCCATGACAACTGTCCTCCCAGCTTTTCTGGTCGTTACCGGCGAATACTACTTGCAAGACCGGACAGTCGGCGCCGTCAAACGGCGTCGACCTGCGTTTTACACCCGGTGTCGAAACCGAGAACCCGGTAGCATTAAGAATGACGTCTGGCGATGTTTCTGCCAACGCCTCTTCTACGATGGCCGCCGCCGGTGGATCTTTGAGGCTGGTGACGTACAACGGCAGAGGGTTCAATCCCGCAGCTCGCAGCCCGCTGCACAAGGCATCGATAGGGGCTAAATTTCCCGCCTGGACCAAGGCCCGATAGAACACCACAGCTGCCACTGGCGCGCCTACCGTCCAGGTGGTGCTGATGGCGGCGAGGTCTGGCGTGGCGATTCCGGGCAGGTAATAACCGGCCCGCATCAATGGCCGGGGCTCGCGCCATTCGGCTGTTGCGCCGATAAGCGAAGCTGCGAAGGCGAGGCAATTGTGGGCATTGTCAATGCCGCCCTGGACCAGAAATTGCCACAGCCGGTGGCAGTCTTCGGCGGCGACGCTTGAACGCGATGCGAGTTCGGGGTCTGGTTGATCGTCGCCGGGCAGGAAGGCAACCGCAATGCCCGCCTTGCGGCACGCCGCCTCGACTTCGTCGACCCCATAGGGCCAATAGCTTCGCCCGCCGAGTAGCCGAACGATGACGATCTTGGCGCCACGAATGACACTATCTACATACAAGTCGACCGATAGATTATGGCCGAGCCGCATAATGTTGGCTAAACGCACCGCAGGAAAAGCAGCGTCTAATCGCGATCTTCCCGCCACAAGACAGGCAAGTTCCGTATCTGCAGCTGAAAGAAAAACGATGTCGCCTGGCGTCTGAACAAGGTCGATAGCCTCTGACCCATCGTCAACAGTACCCGGTGTGGTGGAGAGAAGATGCACGCGGTCAGCGCGTGCCACGCAGCGCCGCGATAATCGCCGCCTGGTTCAACCCTGTCTCGCCAATCACAACTAGCCGACTGGCTACAACTTCGCCCTTCGCCCAAGGCCGATCGTAATAGCGCTCTACGCGCGGCCCAACGGCCTGCACTACATGGCGCATGGCTTTGCCAGTAACGGCGATGAATCCCTTGATGCGCAGCACGTTATGGTCCCGCGCCACGGCGGCAATTCGGTCATCGAGAACTGCGGGATCGTCGACTGTCGGTATATCGGTGATGAATGTTTCGAAATCATCATGGTCATGACCGTCCTCGCCGTCGTGGTGCGAGCGCCGCGACTCGATCAGGTCTTCGACGGCCATGCCGAGTCCCAACGCCACGATGGGGTCGAGCGCACCATGTATCGTTGTTACCACCTTGGTCCGCGGGTTCGTATGCTTGCCAAGGGTCAGCCGCACAGCGGCCTCACCGTCGGGGCCCAACAGGTCGGCCTTGTTCAGCACGATCATGTCAGCGCACAGGACCTGATCCTCGAATACTTCCTCTAGCGGCGCTTCGTGATCGAGCATCGCATCATCCGTGCGCTGGGCGTTGACAGCTTCTGGATCGGCAGCGAAGCGCCCGGCCATTACAGCTGGCCCGTCGATCACGGTGATGACCCCGTCGACTGTCACTCGGGCGCGGACTTCTGGCCAATTGAAAGCCTTGACTAGGGGTTTGGGTAGGGCCAGGCCAGATGTTTCGATGATGATATGCTCCGGTGGATTAGCGCGGTTAAGTAGCTTCTCCATCGCGGGCAGAAAATCATCGGCTACAGTACAACAGATACAGCCGTTGGCCAGTTCCACCACGTCATCATCGTCGCAATTCTCGATGCCGCAGCCGCGCAGGATTTCTGCATCGA
>CAUZNJ010000309.1:0-2871 GCA_963580965.1 Alphaproteobacteria bacterium
GAGGTTGGAAAGCGGTTCGTCGAACAGGAATATCTGAGGGTCCCGGACAAGTGCGCGGCCGATCGCCACGCGTTGGCGTTGGCCGCCCGACATCTGACGTGGCCGGCGCTTCAGCAGGTCGGTAATCTCAAGGCGTTCAGCAACCTCGCGCACCTTATCATCGACCTGCTTGCGCGCCACGCCGCGGATGCGCTGATTAAAGGCGAGATTATCGTACACGTTCATGTGCGGATAGAGCGCGTGGCTTTGAAATACCATTGCGACATCGCGGTGCTTGGGCGCTACCTCCGCCATGGATTCACCGTTGATCGTAACGGTGCCACTGGTCTCTCGCTCCAGCCCGGCAATGATGCGCAACAATGTAGATTTGCCGCTACCCGATGGGCCAACGAGGACGACAAACTCATTATTATGGATGGTCAGATTGATAGCATCCAACGCCAAGACACTGCCGAATTTTTTTTGTACGCCCTCGATTTTGACTTCAGCCACGTCTTTATCCTATTCGCGTATGGTGCCGGCTAGGTTGCCGCGCGATAAATAGCGTTCAAGAAAAAAAGCAACGATAACAAGCGGTACGACGGACGCCAGCGCCGAGGCGCTCAGACTCCACCAGGGGACTTTATTGGAGTTCAGAATAACGATGGTGGGCGGCAGCATCTGTACCTTGGCGAATGACAGGGTCAAGGCGAAGAAGAATTCACTCCACGAAAAAATGATACATAACAGCCCGGCAACGACGAGACCCGGCCCGCAATTTGGCAGGATAATACGATAGAAGGCCTGGATCGGGTTGCATCCGTCAATCATGGCGGCTTCGTCCAATTCGGTCGGGACGGTATTAAAAAAATCTACCATCACCCAAACAACGATGGGCAGCAGCATTGCAACATACACCAGAATTAAGCCGATATGGGTATCGAGCAGGCCGGTGAACTGTAGAAGTAGGAAATAGGGAATCGCGAGAATGGCCGGCGGCATGATGCGCTGCGAGATAAAGAAGAACGTAATGTCGCTATTACTCAACGGCCCTGCGCGGAAGGTGAAGCGCGACAAACCGTAAGCCGCCAAAGTGCCGAGCGCGAGCGCGATACCGCTCGAAACAAGGCTGACGATGAGGCTGGCAAGATAGGGGCCTTGCATACTGATACCGCCCGAGCTGGTATCGCGAAAGAGCGCCGCCCAGCCGTCGAGCGTTGGTTCATATTCTAGAAATGGAATATAGGTGGCGCCGCCGGTAACGCCATTATCAGATTTGAAAGAAGTCGAGAGCGCCCATAGGAAGGGTGCCACGACGAAGACGGCCCAGATGATGAGTGCGCCATATTTAAGCCCGCTATAGAGGTTAACGCGCGCGCCTCTCATGTTCGTGCCTCGCTGCGGCCGATTAAGGCGCGGCTCAATAGCTTCGCAAACAGCGCAAGAGCTATGATCATGATGACCAGATAAATGATCGACAGCGACGCGGTGTAGCCGATCTGAAATTCGCGCAAACTACGAATGTACAAAAGATAGCTCGTGGTTTCGGTCGCAGAACCGGGGCCGGCTGAGGTCATCGCGTAAATGGTCTCCATCAGCTTGGAAGATTCGATCAGGCGGATCACCAGGGCGCCGATGGTGATTGGCGCCATCAGGGGAAAAGTAACGTGAACGAATGTCCGGATCGGCCCGGCGCCATCGATCTGAGCTGCCTCATAGGGTTCCTTCGGCAACGACATCAGTCCCGCCAGTAACAAAATGAACATCAACGATGTCCACTGCCAGACATCGACAAGAATAATGGAGATAAAGGCCGGCGTCGCTTCACTGAGCCACGGAACCCCAGAAATGCCAAACCAGCTGAGGATATCGTTAAGCGGCCCGAGGGTTTCATGAAAAATCGTTTTCCAGACAACCGCCATAACAACCGGCGTGACACACATCGGAATAATAAATAGAAGGCGAAAAAAACGACCTGCCTTGACCTGCTTCCAGAGCAGAAGCGCCAACCCAAAGCCGAGGGTATATTCAAAAAGCACGCAAAAAAATACCATCTGGTAGAGGGTGCCCATCGAATTCCAAAACCCCCCATCGACGAAAGCACGAGCGTAATTACTCCAACCGACCGAGTCCAATCCAGGGCGGTTGATATCCCAGCCCGAGAAACTGAGCCGCACCGTGTAAATCAGAGGAAAGATGATGATCGCCACGAGCACAAGCAGGGCGGGGAAAAGAAATATATGCTTGTATCGGGAATCGATCATGGGGCAGATGCCAAAAAAAGGCGCCGGCGGGCGTCAAACCCGCCGGCGTTTTCTAGTACAGAACCGTCTCTGTTTCCAGCGGCTCTACTTGACCGCACTTAAAGATACATTGTCTTCAAGGGCGACAACGTTTTTGTATGCCTCGCGGACGACATCAACGCCGATACGCTCGGTAATCCGGATCCACTCAGCGGCAACCTCGTCAAGCGCTGCCTGCGCAGACATTTCGCCTGCCATGGCCTTTGAGACGCTTGCCATCATGGCGGTGTAATACTGATTGACGCCCGGAACGCGAAGATCGAAGACACGGTTGGTGTTAGTGGCCATACCTTTTAGCATATTGGTATAGCTCACTGCGACATCGGTGTTCCATCCGGCTTCTTTCTCCCAATAAGCCGGATCCATATGACTGGTGCGGAAAGGATTGACGCCGAAACGGCCAATCAATAGGTCATGATTGGTATTCGCATAGTTCGAGAAGAAGCAGAACCAATCAAACGCCATCTCCTGCTCTTTACTGTATTTAGAGACGCCTGCGCCCCAGCCCCAGGCGACATATGGCGCGACGCTCGGTGTCTCGAACTCGTCCCATGTGTTCGCCACGCGGTTCCAAACCTTTTTCGAGCCA
>CAUZNJ010000310.1:0-2786 GCA_963580965.1 Alphaproteobacteria bacterium
GCCGTCAAAATATTACGGTAGGCGGGGTACCCTGGACTGGCTAGTGCCACGCGGTCCCCAACATCAAAGGCGGCTAGGAACGACAGTACAAATGCGCCGGATGACCCAGCAGTTACCACCACGTTCTCCGGGTCGACGGCCTCGCCATAGAAATCAGCATAGTGTCTGGAAATACGCTGGCGCAGGGGGGAGATTCCAAAGGCTTCAGTATATCCCAACAGCTCTTGATCAAGTGCGACCTTAGCGGCTTCCCGCACTGCCGAGGGTGCCGGAGTGCTCGGCTGGCCTATTTCCATGTGGACCACAGCTTTTCCAGCTCGCTCGAGGTTGCCGGCAGCGCGCATCACATCCATGACGATGAACGAGGGTATAGCTCCGCGGCGAGAAATTTTCAGGGGCATATTCTTTACTGCCTGCTATTGGCGTTATCAAAACCCAAATGTATCTAGCGGGGAGTACTAACCGCCAGACCGGCACCGCGGCCGTCAGTCTCGATCGAACATATATCGAACTTACTGGGCAGGCCTCCGCGACAAACGACCGCATTGATGCGACCAAGTTTCTCCGACGGTGCAATGCGATGGCCTAAGGCTAGCAACCGATCAAGAACGTCTCGTCCAACCCCTTCCTCATAGTAGAGGAGATCGGGGGCGCCCCCATGGTACACCCGAGGCCGGGAAAGAGCGTCTTCCAGGGGCCGCCCGGGAGCCATTGCCTCGAGGCCAACGCCTGCCAGCACTGTCGGCGCCGTGGCGCCACCACTGGCAGCAATAGCAAGGTAGAATCGATTAGTGAATTCATTGACAGCCAAAGCTGGGCCGAGGGAGGAGGCACCACGTCCATTCGCGTCTGGACGAGCGGCAAGGACGATGCCGGTTTCCGGCGCCACCCGCCCAGTACCGAAGAGATTATTTAGCGTTAGGCCACAGGAAACCGCCGAGCCGTCGCGGTCAACAACGACAAACGTCGCCGCAGAAGAATTTTCGGGCCGTTCCACGGGCACTGATTGCAGCGATACGGCAGGCGAATGCCAATCGAGCCGCAGTGCCGCCCCCAGACGTTCAAGCCGTGATCCCCCGACCAAATCAGCGGCTGGAACCAAAGACGTACCATCCGGGCGCATCCATTGCGTACGGTCGCCATAGGCCAGCATAGCCGCCTCTGCAATCAAGTGATTACGTGTCGTTTCATCCGCATCAATGAATCGATCGCCCTCGGCCAGCATGCTCCATATTTGCGCCGCCACGGCTCCACCGGCAGCCGGGGGCGGGGCGAAATGCATGGTTAGATTACCGTACTGAAGGGGAATGGTTGCAGCCCAGTTCGGTATGTAATCACGGAGATCCTCACGGCTCAGGGACCCGCCAGCTTTGGCAACCGCGGCAACTAATTTCTGAGCTGTTTCGCCCAAGTAAAACTCTCCTGGACCCTGTACACGCATGCGCCCAAGAGTGGCAGCGAGGTCAACCTGTTGTAGGTATTCACCCTCCTTTACCAGACCACCGCCTTCGTTCGCGGAAAAAATTTGGCGCATGGCGTCATCGGTGAGTAAGTGGGCCTCGACCTCATGCACATCATTAGCAAAGGCGCGCGATACTGAATAACCAAACCGCGCCCATTCCTCAGCTGGCGATATCACTTGCCCCCAATGCAGGGCGCCATATTTGGAATGCAGGGCATAGAAACCACGTGGGTTTCCAGGAATGGCACTTGGTCGGTCGGCTCCCGCTGGTACCGATAACGTTGGCCGAGCGAGAAATTCCAAGGATTCCGTGACTTTCGTCAGCTGGTCGTGAACTACGCAGACACCACCACCGCCGAGGCTAGCGTGCGACGGCAACGTAACCGACATCATGAAATACACGGCCACCGCCGCATCGGCGGCATTGCCACCAATCGCGAGAATATTGCGTCCAACCTGAGCCGCGTGCGGTTCATCCGCCGCCACTCCACCAAGAAAACCAACCGAGCCACGCTCCGCCTCAACATTAGGACCAGAGCACGCCACCATCACCAGCATAGCCGCGATGGTGGCACATAGCCTCATCCCGGTTTGACGATGCTCACCTATGACACTAGGTTTTCGATGGTAATTTGAAAGGCTCCCCGTGAACAATTACAACCTCATTTCTTTTGCCGTTCTGATTGCATTCGCCGGCAGCATATACAGCAACATGGCCGCCGCGCAGGAAAGAAAATTTTCGTTTATCCGCGATGCCGAAATTGAGAGCATCATTCGGACGTACGCCACTCCACTGTTCCAAGCGGCAGGGCTTGAACCATCTGCCATAAAGGTGTTCCTGGTCAAAGACAACTCTTTGAACGCCTTTGTTGCCGGTGGCCAGAACCTGTTCCTAAATACCGGGCTCCTGGTCCGCGCCGAAAGCGCCAACCAGGTTATTGGCGTCATCGCGCATGAAACCGGCCATATCGCATCAGGTCATCTGGTGAGCAGAAACAAAGCAATAGGTGGCGCCTCCACTAAGCGCGTGATTGCAACCCTGCTCGGGAGCGTGATCGGAGTAATATCGGGCCGTCCCGATATTGGTGAGGCAATTATCTTAGGCGGAACCTCAATTGGCCAACGAGGTCTCCTACAATTTAGCCGCACGCAAGAAAGCCAGGCGGATCAGGCAGCATTGCGCTTGCTCGACCGCTCAAAGCAGTCGGCGGTGGGCTTGCTGAATTTCATGAAAATCCTTCAGGACCAAGACCTGGTTAGTTCCCGTTTTCAGGACCCCTATGTCCGATCGCATCCGCTAACACGCGACCGCATCAATACCATA
>CAUZNJ010000311.1:0-2784 GCA_963580965.1 Alphaproteobacteria bacterium
GTTCGATGGGCCAATGTTCGCATCGATGACACCAGCACGGCGGTTCGATTCCGCCGCGAAATGGAGACTCTTTTCAACCCCTCCGGTGAACCGGGTGCGAGGGCCAGCACGTGATGAAAAGTCTTATCGTTACCGGTGCAAGCCGTGGTATTGGCGCCGCCGTCGCCCAGCTAGCCGGTGCCTCCGGCTGGGCCGTCTGCGTCAATCACCGAGACAGCAAAGCGGAAGCAGATGCGGTTGCAATGGCTATCCGCACCGCTGGTGGCGAGGCCATTTCCATCCAGGCGGATACGGCTGTCGAGCGGGATGTAGAACAGCTTTTCCTCGCCACAGAATCTGAACTTGGCCCGGTAGCAGGCCTGGTCAACAACGCCGGCATTGTCGGCCGCGCCTGTCGCCTAGACGAAACCGACCCCGAATTGTTACAGCGAGTATTCGGTGTCAACGTAACCGGCTATTTCCTTTGTGCCCGACAGGCGGTACGTCGCATGTCTAATCGGTACGGTGGCACCGGCGGGGCTATTGTCAACGTCGCCTCCGCCGCATCTTATCTCGGTGGTGGCGGTGAATGGATTCACTATGCCGCCAGCAAAGGTGCCGTCGATACAATGACTGTTGGTTTGGCGCGCGAGGTGGCACGTGAGGGAATTCGGGTTAACGCCGTCAGTCCAGGACTGATTGAAACCGGCCTTCACGCCGAGGCCGGCATGCCGGATCGTATCGAACGGCTGTCGCCACTCGTTCCCATGGGACGTGGCGGTAGCCCCAATGAAGTTGCAGAAACCATCTTTTGGCTGCTCAGCCCCAACGCCTCCTATGTCACCGGCGCCATCGTGCCAGTGACCGGTGGACGTTAACCCCCCTCTAATTCAATAAAATCAGGGCATCCAGGGCCTTTACAGCGAGCCCTTCGGCCCATAGGGTTTGCTCCCCTTCGAAGTACACAAAGTAAACATGTCCTTAGGACCGCTGGACGCCTACCGAGCGCTTGTCGAGCTCGGAAATATTGATCCGGATCCCATTCAGGACCAGGTGGCTGGTCGCCTGGAAGCGCTGAACAGCGCGCTCTCAATCCATACTCTTCAGATGGAGCGTCGTAGCTGGATATTTCGCCTTGGCCTCGGGCGCAAACCCACACCGCCACCCAAGGGTCTATACCTATGGGGCGATGTCGGCCGCGGCAAATCGATGCTAATGGATATCTTCTATGATCATGCCTCGGTGGCAGAGCGCAAGCACGTCCACTTCCATGTATTCATGCGCGAGGTGCACCGCCGCCTCCATCATTATCGCCAAGCAGTGCAAGCTGGGAAGATTCCAGCCGGACGGGATCCGTTGCCATCTCTAGCACGGGTTATTGTCAATCAGGCTTGGCTGCTATGTTTCGATGAGATGCAAGTCTCAGATATCGCCGACGCCATGATCCTCAGCCGCCTGTTCGAGACGTTGTTCGAGGCCGGTGTGGTCATCGTTGCGACCTCAAACCGGCCGCCAAGCGATCTCTATAAAGGCGGCCTCAAGCGCGAATTATTTCTACCCTTCATCGCACTCATTGAGAAACGCATGGAGGTGGTCGAACTCAACACGGCAACGGACTATCGATTACTTAAATTGCGAACTATGAACGTTTACGTGACGCCAGCAGAGCTGGAAACAGATGCCGAACTCAATGCTGGTTTTCACCAGCTGACTATCGGTGCCGAACCTGCGCCCGCCCGAATTTTAGTCAACGGTCGCGAGGTGGTCCTACCCAAAACGGCCGAAGGTGTGGCCTTTTGCACGTTTTCTGAACTCTGCGACAAGGCACTGGGGCCGTCCGACTATCTGGAAATCGCCAGCCGCTTCCATACGCTTATCATAAGCCGTATTCCCCGACTCGGGCCACAGAACAGGAATCAGGCAAAGCGTTTCGTGACGCTGATCGATGCCCTTTACGAGGCCAAAGTGAATCTTCTCTGTTCGGCAGATGTAGCCCCGCATGAACTTTATGTAGAGGGTGACGGCGCGTTCGAATTCGAACGCACCGTATCGCGCCTCATGGAAATGCAATCGGAATCGTACATGGCATTACCCCATGAAACCGGGGGCTCCATCGGGAACACGGGAACGTCTTGAAATTCAATGTCTTTTACATGATTTATCCGAATGTGTACCTCCGTCCCATCTTGCCCCGGAAGGCAAAACCAGGTAACTGTCGCGACGGGTGGCCATTCGGTATTGCAGATAAACCCACAGGGGTAATTCCACTCGCTGCGGCGCTTGCGCCGACAGATTGAAATCAGCCAGAGGACATTTTTGATGGCACGTAGCAAAATAGCTCTCATTGGTGCCGGCAACATAGGCGGTACGCTAGCCCATTTAGTGGGCCTTAAGGAACTCGGCGATGTTGTCCTCTTTGATATCGTCGACGGCATCCCCCAGGGCAAGGCACTGGACATTGCACAATCGTCACCGATTGAGGGCTTCGATGCCGCGTTGAGCGGCGCCAGCCGTTACGGGGCGATCAAGGGCGCCGATGTTGTCATCGTTACTGCCGGCGTTGCCCGCAAGCCGGGCATGAGCCGCGACGACCTGATTGGTATCAATACCAAGGTCATGGAAGCTGTTGGCGCAGGCATTAAGAAGAACTGCCCCAATGCATTTGTCATCTGCATCACCAATCCGCTGGATGCCATGGTTGGAGTTCTGCGGGAAGCCTCCGGACTCAAACCCAATAAGGTCGTCGGCATGGCCGGCGTTCTAGATTCGGCGCGCTTCCGCTATTTCATCGCCGAGGAATTGAAT
>CAUZNJ010000312.1:0-2767 GCA_963580965.1 Alphaproteobacteria bacterium
TTCTCCGTCGATGATATCGCCGACAAAACCAGTGGCCTGCCGCACATGCTATTGGGTTCGGCTGCATTCGCGGAAGCGGCGGGAAATCTTGGTGTTAATAATGATACCAAAGTTATTGCCTATGATGCTAACGGCGGCACCTCGGCCTCGGCTCGGGCGTGGTGGAATTTTCGCGTCTTTGGTCACGACAACTGGAAACGTGACTTTACTGGCTCCAGCGGCCTGTTCGGAGTCGTCCTTAAAGAGGGTTTTTCAGAGATCGCCGTCGCCGCCATGGTGGATAACCTAGAGCTGTTTGGCATCGGCCAATGTGACGGGCGCCCTTGGCTGTAGATCGCCAGATTGACCATAACCATTAAAGACATATCGCCCCTTAATACTAGGCTTTACCACCCCGTTTTCCCTCTCGTTAGAAAATCGCTTGGCCCACCTACCTTATTCATTACCAGGTGCGTTAGCCTTCCGTTGACGGGAATTAACTTCCTCTTGCGGCTCAACTTCGTTCACTTCCTGCGAAGTCAGCCGCATTTCTAATCCATCCACCTGGCTCATGACGCCCTCCAACTGACTACGCAAGTTATCCAGTGTGCGTGCGATGGGATCTATCATGCCGCCCTGGGGCGTGCCATAAGCGAAAAACCGATTCACCAACGCCTTGTCCTTTGGCGTAATGACCCGCGCCGGAATACCAACCGCCGTCGAATGCGGTTCGACATCATGAGTTACCACTGCGTTGGCACCCACACGGGCGCCCGCCCCCACCATTACCGGACCAAGTACTTGCGCCCCGGAACCGACGATAACACCGTCACAGAGCGTCGGATGACGCTTTTGATCAACCTGAGAACCGGAATCCACCGAAGGCGCAATACCGCCCAGGGTTACGCCCTGATACAGGGTTACGTCATCTCCGATTTCCGCTGTTTCGCCGACAACGACGCCATATCCATGGTCAATTACGAACCGCCGGCCGATTATCGCCCCTGGGTGAATTTCGATACCCGTCAGTATGCGTCCAACGTACGACAATATCCTGCTAGCCAGCCGCCACCCGTGCCGCCACAGCGCACTAGCTATACGAAATATAAAAATAGCGTGCAGGCCAGGATAGCAAAGAAAAACCTCAACCATAGAACGTGCAGCAGGATCGCGCGCCAAAAACGCGTCAATGTCTTCGTGCAGCCTCTTGAAAATCATGGCTCTCTCTTTCCCTCTCCCGCACTTCCAAGAAGCACGGCAATCGTCAGGCAGCTTGTAGCAGTTAGATTTCTCATAGGTGAAGTCTAAGACGAAATGTCTGGGGTAGATAGAGTGGGAAGACTTCTGGGAACCCAGCGCATCAGTCTATTAGATAAAGGGACGCAAACCCTCTGTGGATGTGGAGAGGGTCAGGGAACTGCGTGATAGTGGAATGGGTGCGTCTGCGATTGCGAAAGGAATTGGGAAGATAATGTATATTTTTCAGGTGATATTGCTGATGAGTTTCCCCTTCATGAACTCAGGGCACCATCAATGGCAGAAACTTTTAGCTATTTTATCAGGGTCAAAATGAATGATATCAAAACAGGTATTAAACTGATCAATGCGTAGGGATTCTCATATAGAGATATTGTCGTTCCACCAACATCAAGTGAACATTGCGCCATACTTAATGATGTAGATGTATTAGTCCGTGGTGAGCGGGGTCAAAGTAAGATGTTAATGAATAACGCCTGCTCATCATTTGAGCCGATAGAACGTCCTGCTCATTACCGGAAGATCGGACGGTTTGTTCCAATTAACCCGAGATTTAGCCCCTCAGAGCGGCTTATTTTTACCATTTTAACGCGAAATTTGGTGGCTTACAAACCACAACGGCAAGCGGGCCTTAGCCCAAGGCTTGAACATTAGGGTGTCAGAGCTATATGAGTACTGCTGTGCCGTAAAAATGCCATGAATTCGCGTCAGGGAAGGTCCCATGGGGACTCTCTGCTTAGGTTTAGTCTTGATCATGACCGCCGCCTTGCCCGCCATTGCCGCCCTGTTGCTGTCACTCGCCATCGTCATGATGGGCAACGGCCTGCAGAACGTGTTGCTGCCCATTCGCGCTAACCTCGAAGCATTTCCGACGCCGGTGATCGGCCTGTTGGCATCGGTATATTACGCCGGTTTTATGGGCGGCTGTCTGTTGGTGCCGTGGGTGGTGCGCCGGGTCGGGCACATCCGCGCCTTTGCGGCATTCTGTGCCATCGCCTCGGCCACGGCGCTGATCCATGCGCTGGTCGTCGATTCGATGGCGTGGGCGGCGCTGCGGCTGTTTTCCGGATTTTGTTTCGCCGGTATTTATGTGGTGGTCGAAAGCTGGATGAACGAGCGCGCCGACAACACCAATCGTGGTCGGCTGCTGTCGGTCTATCGGATCGTCGATCTCGGCGCGCTGTCGGTTGGACAGCTGTTATTGCCACTCGCCGACCCCATGGCGTTTACCCTGTTTAGCGCCATTGCCATCCTGGTGTCGCTGGGTCTGGTGCCAATATGCATGACATCGGCGTCGGCGCCGGGGCCCATCGTGACCGTCCGACTGCGGTTGTGGCGGCTGTATGGCGTTTCGCCGCTCGGCGTTGTCGGGGCGTTTGGCACCGGTCTGGCTAACGGGGCGCTTTGGGGACTGGGCATGATCTTCGCCAGCCGGTTGGGCATGGAACTCGACTTCGTGGCCTATTTCATGGCGCTGACGGTGGTCGGTGGTGTCATCCTGCAATGGCCGGTTGTCGGACCATATCGACCG
>CAUZNJ010000313.1:0-2754 GCA_963580965.1 Alphaproteobacteria bacterium
ATTGTAGGTAGCCATGAATCGGACATCGCTAGCGGCCGCCTATCTGTGACCTCACCTTTGGCTAGAGCCTTGATTGGGAAGTCCTTGGGAGATGTTGTCGAAGTTGCAGCGCCGCGCGGCTTCAAGTCCTATGAGATCGTCCAAGTTACTTACACCGGGTGACCGGCACACTTCTTAGCCGTTGATCACGTCTCTGTAATTGGCACGCCGGGGTCGTCCTTTGACACTCTAATCGATAGTGCTGATTTGACGTGGTTAACGTTTGGGGCAGCTGTCAGGTGGGTTGTTAGGAAGTGCTGATATGCGTCCCAGTCACGGGCAACTACCCTCAATAAGAAATCTGTCTCACCAGCCAGCATGTGGCAGGCGCGCACCTCCGGCCACTGCCGGACGAGGGATTCGAAGGCTTCGAGATCATGTTCAGCTTGGCTACTGAGACCAACCTGAGCAAAGACGGTGACATTGTATCCTAATGCCTTCGGGTCGATGTCGGCGTGATAACCACTGATATAACCGGCGGTCTCTAGGGCGCGGACTCGGCGCAGGCAGGGAGGCGCAGAAATGCCCGCCCGCTGGGCTAGCTCGACATTAGTTATGCGACCGTTTTCTTGCAGGTCGCGAAGGATACTGCGGTCGATGTGGTCGAGTTTGACCCGCTGCATGGGGAAGGGTACTCCGGTGCGCCAAACACGATAAGGATATTACAAGATAGGTGTCGGCAAGCCAACGGTAGTTGGATCACTTTTCACCCGGTCGCATGGCTTGCCTCCACCATGCAGGCTACTTATGTTATAATGCTTCCGCCCGGCGAACAGTGTCAAAATTGACTGCTGCCATCGGCTTGGCACATCTGATAGCGGGCACTGACCGATGCCGACATCCCATCATAGCAAGGTTCTTATCATCGGTTCCGGCGCGGCCGGCTATACGGCTGCCATCTATGCGGCGCGGGCAAACCGGGAGCCACTCCTGATTAAGGGTTTGCAGCCGGGTGGGCAACTTACCATTACCACCGATGTGGAGAACTATCCTGGCTTCGCCGATGTCGTCCAAGGGCCGTGGCTCATGGAGCAGATGCAGGCTCAGGCGGCGCATGTCGGCACGCGGATGTTTGATGATATCATCGTCAGCATTGATCTTAGCCGCCGGCCATTCATTGCCTTAGGCGATTCGGGCACGCATTACAGCGGGGACACGTTGATTATCGCAACCGGCGCCAGCGCCCGTTGGCTCGGACTGGAGGGAGAAAAGCGTTTCATGGGCGGCGGCGTATCGGCCTGCGCAACCTGCGATGGGTTCTTCTTTCGTGGTCAGCATGTAGCGGTTATTGGCGGGGGCAATACGGCAGCGGAGGAAGCATTATTCCTTACTAATTTTGCCTCAAAGGTGAGTCTTATTCATCGCCGTGATCAAATGCGCGCCGAAAAGATTCTCCAAGACCGGCTCATGAATCACGAGAAAATAGAAACTATCTGGGATCACGAAGTCGAAGATATTATCGGCACCGATAATCCACCGAGCGTCACCGGGTTAAAGCTGCGGCACGTCCGTACCGGTGACACCTGGGAGCTGCCTGTCGATGGCGTGTTTGTCGCCATTGGACACGATCCCAATACAGGTCTTTTTAAGGGTCTTCTGGCGCTCGACGATGAAGGTTACATCCTTACCGCGCCAGACAGCACGGCAACCGATGTGCCGGGCATTTTCGCGGCTGGTGATGTACAGGATAAAAAGTATCGTCAGGCTGTTACTGCTGCAGGCACAGGCTGCATGGCGGCGTTGGAGGCTGAACATTTTCTCTCCAGCCATGCGGATGCCAGCTTGGCTGGGGCTTAAAAAAGGCTGGGGTTAGGCGGAGGACCGCTCGCGATGCCGGTGGATTGGGACAAATTGCGCGTGTTTCATGCGGTCGCTGTAGCCGGCAGCTTCACGCATGCTGGCGAAACCCTTAATTTAAGCCAATCAGCGGTTAGCCGTCAGATTTCCGGACTTGAATCTAGCCTTGGTGTTCCTCTTTTTCATCGCCATGCCCGCGGTCTAATTCTTACCGAGCAGGGTGACCTTCTGCATCGAACTGTGCACGAGATATTTGCTAAACTCTCCATTGCAGAGGCGCGCATTGGAGAAATTAAAGATCGTCCGCAGGGCCCGTTGCGGGTTACCACGACCGTGGCTTTTGGTTCCTTGTGGCTAACCGAGCGGATCAAGGAATTTATCGAACTTTACCCGGAAATTTCTCTTAGCTTAATCCTGACCGATAGCGAACTAGACCTGGCCATGCGCGAAGCCGATGTCGGTATCCGCATGATGCCACCACACCAACCAGATCTCATTCAGCGGCGTTTGATGACGTTGCGCTATCATATCTTTGCGGGAGTGGAATACCTGGAACAGCGCGGAACGCCTATGCGGCCTCAGGACCTAGATGGTCACAACCTGATTGTTTATGGGGAAGATGCCGAGGCCCCGGTTGCCAATGTCAACTGGCTGCTCACGGTTGGTATGCCACCACGCAAACAGCGCCGGGCAACGCTTCGTGTTAATAGTATCTATGGGATTTATCGTGCAGTGCAAAGTGGCCTGGGGGTTGGTGCTTTGCCACATTACATGACAATTTCGGACCCAAACCTGGTTGAGGTTCTTCCTAAATTACGCGGACCAACGTTTGATGCCCACTTTATATATCCTGAAGAGTTGCGTAATTCTAAGCGGGTAATCGTATTTAGGGATTTTTTGCGGCGCAAGATTCTGGAA
>CAUZNJ010000314.1:0-2739 GCA_963580965.1 Alphaproteobacteria bacterium
GTTGCTCGAACTTATGCCGGTTAAGCAGGCGCCCGATATGTCCCGTTTTCTGCTCTCGCCGATGCCCGGGCTATTGGTCTCTGTCGCGGTGGTAAAGGGTGAGGCGATTAAAGTCGGCCAGGAACTGGCCATCGTTGAGGCGATGAAGATGGAAAATGTGATGCGCGCTGAGCGGGACAGCGTGGTCGCCAAGGTCCACGCTGTTGCTGGGGCTAGTCTCGCAGTGGATCAGCCGATTATCGAATTTGAATAAAGCAGGTTTTCCCTTGCCTCTGTTGGGTAATACCACTAATAGAGCTCGCTGAGCATTCCGGTGGTGGGGCGCGGCCCGCCGCGTACTGAGCCCACCTCGATAGTAGACCAGGGGATTGCAGCCATGGCTGTTCCAAAGAGGAAAACGTCACCATCCAAGCGCGGCATGCGCCGTTCGCACGATTCTATTAAGCCCGACGCTTATGTGGAAAGCCCGGATACCGGTGAGTTGCACCGTCCGCATCATATTGATTTGAAGACGGGCATGTACCGCGGCCGCCAGGTGCTCAAAGTGAAGGATGCGTTCTAAGCCCTCCGGGCTGAACAACGTTTCCTGTCAAGGCCCCCGGTTGGGGGCCTTTGTCGTTTGTAACTCGGTTTAGACGGGCATCGGAAAAACGCCGACGGGACAGCCAACCTGTTGTTCGTTATCCTGATCTTCGCCAGTTAGGGAGCGTGCCGTGGTCGATTTGATGTCAGGAAAATCCGTCCTTCGTCTTGAGGATCATCGTTTTTTGACCGGAGCAGGGCGCTTTGTGGAGGATCTGGATCGCGATGGCCAATTGCATGCCGTCGTCGTCCGCTCTCCCCACGCGCACGCCAAAATTGTCCGTATCGACGTCACGGCGGCGACGGAGATGGCTGGGGTGATTGCTATTCATACCGAGGCTGATTTAGCTGCCGACGGCGTGGGTGCGTTGCCTTGTATCGTCCAATTCCAAGCCAAGACGCCTTTGGTTATTCCACCGCGCTATGCCCTTGCCAGGGATCGGGTGCGCCATGTCGGCGATCCCGTGGTTTTGGTGGTCGCCGAAAGCCATCAAACGGCGATCGCGGCAGCTGAACGGGTTGAGATCGACTATCAGCCCCTGCCTGCGGTGACTGACGCCCGCGCGGCGCTGGCCGAGGGGGCGCCCTTGCTGTGGCAAGAGGCGCCGGGCAATGTCGCGTATCAGTTCGAGAAAGGGGACCCTGACGCCATTCGTGCGGCCTTCGCCACGGCGGCTCATGTGGTGGAGCTTGATCTCGTCAACAACCGCGTGATGGCGGCCCCGTTGGAACCCCGAGCTGGCATCGGCGACTATGATGCCGCTAGCCGCGTCATGCACCTGACCTGCACCGCCCAGGGTCTCCATGCGATCCGCGCCCAGATTGCGAACGCGGTGTTTAAGGTTCCCGAGCAAAAGATTCAACTTTCCGCGCCTGATGTTGGTGGAGGCTTCGGGTTGAAGAATTTCCTTTATCCCGAATGGGTGCTGCTGCTTTGGGCGGCACGACGTTATGAGCGGCCAGTGAAGTGGGTAGCTGAACGTGGTGAAGACCATGCCGCCGCCACCCATGGTCGAGATATTCGGACCGTGGCGCGACTGGCCCTTGATACTGAGGGGCGGTTTTTGGCTTTAGACGCGGATCTGGTTGCTAATATGGGCGGCTATCTGTCGGCGGCTGGGCCGGGGGCCTCCACTGTTTCATCGCCGACGGCGATGGGTGGGGTTTACGACATTCCGGTTATCTGCATGCATTCCACCGGGGTGTTTACCAACATGGCCCCCATCGATGCCTATCGCGGTGCCGGTAAACCGGAAGCAAATTTTATCATCGAGCGGCTGATCGACGCCGCGGCGCGCCGCTGTGGTTTCGATCCGATAGCCTTGCGCTTGCTGAATGTGATCGACCGGTTCCCACATCGCACGGCTCAGGGCATGACCCTTGATGGCGGGAGGTTTCGGCGGAATGTTGAGGACGCGGTTGGCTACGCCGGTCGGGATGAATTTGAAATGCGCCGTGCGGCCTCGGCTGCTGCTGGTAAGTTGCGCGGCCTCGGGTTCGGGTGTTTTTTAGAAACGGCGCGTGGCGCCCCTCAGGAAGGTGCTGAAATTCGCTTTACCATTGCCGGCCGGATTGAGTTGCGCGTCGGTACTGAGTCGAATGGCCAGGGTCACGAGACCGCCTACCGGCAGATCGCGGCCGATCGATTGGGCGTGGCGATGGACACCTTCGACTATATCCAGTCGGATACTACCGAGATCCGGATCGGCCATGGTCATGGTGGTGCCCGCTCCATGCATATGGGCGGCGGGGTCATGGCATTGGCGATCAACGCCGTCTTGGCCAAGGCGCGGGCAGTCGCGGCGACCCTACTACAGGCCGAGGTGGCGGCGCTTGCCTATATGGATGGGCGCTTCACTGTGCCGGACAATGATCGCTCGATAACTTTGCTTGATGTTGCGGCGGCGGCGCGGAATCAGGACGTGGCCCCAGATTTTGACGGTGGCGGTCTTGATAGCTTCGTTATGCGTAAGGAGGCGCCCTTCACTTTCCCGAACGGTTGCCACGCCGCCGAGGTTGAGATTGACCCTCAGACCGGCGTCGTTAACTTGCTGCGCTATCTGATGGTCGATGACTACGGTACTTTGGTGAACCCAAGACTGGTCGAGGGTCAGGTCCATGGCGGCGTTGCCCAGGGGATTGGTCAGGCGTTGATGG
>CAUZNJ010000315.1:0-2732 GCA_963580965.1 Alphaproteobacteria bacterium
GGGTATCCAATTGTCAAAGCCTTTTGGCTTAATCTGCAGGCCAGATTCGCTGGCGGCGGGTAACATGGTGATGAGGTTAATATCTTCGTGAGCGCCAGCACGAATTGCATCAGGCGGCTCATTGCCGGTTAAGGGCGGATACCTAAGGATACGTAAGAGGGTCTGGTTGCGTGATAGATATTCTTCGAAAGGCTTGTCGATAGATTGCCAGAGGCTTGTTGGTGAATTGGCCTGAAGCCAGGCCATCACATCCTTGCCCAGGTTAAAGATGGCGTCATAATAATGCAGGGTCAGCTTTTCAACGGACCCCGGCAATACACCACCTGGCCAGTAATGGAAGTATTCTTTAAGGTCCTGTGCTTCGTGTCCCTTTGCGGTTTCGGCAAAAAGAGCCGAGAAATATCCAGCCTGAGATTCTGTATTTGTGACGTACTGATCCGGATTGCTTTTACAAAAGAAGTTGTCCCAGTCCTCGTAAAGCGCGTTCAGTTCCGAGACGGGTATTTTATGGTTTTCAACTACCGCAAAGCCTGATTCGATCAGGGATTCTGTAACAAGTCGCTGCGCGTCAACCGCGTTAAGGTCTACGATATCGACTTTCATGGCTAGCTGTTTGCTGGCTTTGCGTTCATGGCTGAAATCGTCTTCCAGATTTCCGGCTTGTCAGCTGCAATTTCTTCGTCGCTTAAACCCGATAGCTCATGGGGAAACACCAACCATTGGTCTGTTTCGTGGACAAAAAAATCTGGAACGATATCTGTGGTGTTTCTGTCGGGCTTGTACCACGGTGTGGCAATCTTAATCGTCTTGGGTAGATTAGCGCGGGATTTATCAGACAATTCATTCAAAATTGCGATGATGCTGCGACCAGAATCGAACACGTCATCGACAAGCAGTAGGTCATCGTCGGCGTTAACATTATCGATAATGTAGTTAAGACCGTGTACGCGAACTTCTTTATCCTGCTCCCCGATCGAGTAGTAGGATGATGTTCGAATAGCGATATGGTCTGTCTCGACGCCTCGATAATCGAGGTATTCCTGCACCGCGATACCAACCGGTGCGCCACCGCGCCAGACGCCAACAATGAAATGGGGTTTAAAGCCGCTCTGAAAAATCTGGTCGGCCAGTTTAAAAGAATCGATGAGCAACTCATCGGCGGAAATGAAGCGTTTTTTCATGGTCCGCAGAGTAGCATTGCAGGACGCTATTTGTCATTGTTACGTGAATTATAAAACCAGCAGGGTGCAGCAGTGCAGGATTTTCTTCAGCGCTATTTTCAATTGGATCATCACCGCACGAATGTGCGAACTGAAATCATCGCAGGTGCCACCACTTTTCTTTCTATGGCCTACATTACAGTCGTTAATCCCGCGATTTTGTCAGACGCGGGTATGGATTTTGGGGCGGTATTTGTCGCGACCTGTATCGCGGCAGCGGTGGGTTCACTTTTCATGGGGGTATGGGCGAATTACCCGATCGCTCAGGCGCCGGGTATGGGCCAAAATGCCTTTTTTACCTATGGCATCGTGCTTGGACTAGGGCACACCTGGGAGGCAGCGCTGGGGGCTGTTTTTGTCTCCGGGATTATTTTTGTGATCTTGAGTGTATTGCCCGTTCGTGAATGGCTGATCAATGCCATCCCAAAGAACCTTAAACTTGGTATCTCCGCCGGTATTGGGCTATTTCTTGGTTTTATCGCGCTCAAGAATGCTGGCGTGGTGGTCGCTAACCCAGCAACACTGGTGACTTTTGGCGATATGGCGGCGCCCGGCGCTATTATTTGTCTAGCTGGCTTTGCTTTAATCGTCGCGTTGACGGCACGAGGTGTCACAGGCGCTGTCATTATCGGTATGCTGGTGGCGACCGCCCTTGGTTTGGCCGTTGGTGCAGCAGAATATCAAGGCGTTGTTGCCGCGCCTCCATCGCTCGCTCCGGTGTTGTTTAAATTCGATCTGATGGCGGTTTTGGACGTCTCTATGGTCACGGTCGTATTAACAATGTTGCTCGTGGATGTGTTTGACACAGCGGGGACCTTAGTGGGGGTTTCTAATCGGGCGGGTTTAACGGACTCTGATGGCAAACTGCCTAGGTTAGGTAGGGCGTTATTGTCTGATTCAACAGCAACGGTTGTCGGCGCAATCGCAGGAACCTCTTCGACGACGTCTTATATAGAAAGTGCTGCCGGAGTGGAATCTGGTGGTCGGACTGGACTGGTAGCAGTGACAGCGGCAGGGCTTTTTCTTCTTTGCTTGTTTTTTGCGCCGCTTGCCCAAACTATTCCTGCGTTTGCGACATCAGCCGCGCTATTGTTTGTGGCTTGCCTGATGGCAAAGAGCTTGGCTGAGTTGGATTGGCAAGACCTTACCGAAAGCGCACCGGCTATTGTTTGTGCGCTCGGTATGCCTTTGTCTTTCTCGATTGCCGACGGGATTGGACTTGGCTTTATCACCTATGTTGCGATTAAAGTGATGAGTGGCAGGGCCGCAGAATGTCCCGCCGCAGTTTATGTGATTGGTGCGATTTTTCTGAGTAAGTTCCTGTTTCTTTAATCATCCATGCAGAGTGGTTTCACCAGTGAGTAACCAGCACCGACCAACTTCCGGCACCCGAAGAAATTCGAGATGACTGGGGGAAACTAATCATCGATACCGTGTTACCCGATGGCGTCTGGTCAAGGGAAGGATTGTCGCTGAGAGACCGCAGTATGAAAACCGTCGCCGCCCTGACCG
>CAUZNJ010000316.1:0-2723 GCA_963580965.1 Alphaproteobacteria bacterium
TAAAAAATGCCTATGCGCCCTATTCCCATAATCGGGGAGGAGCCATTATGCGCGCACATAATGGCACTGTCTTTGCCGACTGCAACTTCGAGAACGCCGCCTATCACCAGGAACCTATGCCGAGGTGGCCACCGTTGCCGCCATGGTGCTGACCGGCGCGATGCGGCTCACTGAAATCCTTATAATGGGAGAAACAGATTGCCTCTGCTTTCCTTGTGGCAGCGGTAGTCAATGCTTGTCCGAATTCGGCGCTGAGGAAACACCTGTTCACATCTGCGGACCGGAAGGCCTCAGGCAAACAATGACACTAGGTGCCTTGCTACCGCTCGCTTTCAACCCCAAGAATCTATTATGGAAACATTAACAAGCATGGTCATTTCCATTAACCGCGCGCGAGGAAAAGGCCAAGTCCCAGAGATTGCCATCATCCTGGGCAGCGGCATAGGCGGCCGCTTGAAAGCTATGCCCCCATCGGCCATATTTACCACGACCACATCCGACGCTTCCCCAAAGAGTGGAGTATAAGTTTATGAGCGATACCCCGCGCGTCTTTCTCGTTACGGGCGCTGCGAGCGGCATCGGCGCTGCTGTATGCCGACGTCTTGCTGCCCCTGGTACAGCCTTCCTAATTCACACTATGTCGAACCGGGAAAAAGCCGAAGGGGTTGCTGAACAAGTACGCAAGAAGGGTGGTGAAGCGGTCGTGAGACTTGGCGATATGGCTATACCAACAACGGCGGTTCAAGCCGTCGATGCCGCTGTTTCCCAATTTGGCAACCTCGACGTCCTGATCCCAGCCGCCGGATTTGCCATTGCGCAGGCTTTTGGCGTCGTCAATGATGCAGCGTTTGAAAAGGTTCACCAGACCGTTAGCGGAGCGTTCTTCCGGCTATCAACCGCTGCCCTACCCCATCTCAAGAGCGAGCGTCATGGCCGCATTGTCGCCATTAGCGCCTTTGGCGCCCACGTATTTCGCACTGACCTACCTTCGTTCCCGGCCTCCGCCGCCGCAAAAGCAGCGCTGGAGGCACAGGTGCGCTCGCTCGCTGTTCAAATTGCCCTTACCGGCGTGACGGTCAATGCGGTCTGCCCCGGCTTTATCGCCAAAGACCCGGATACCGAATCAGCCCTGACCCCCAAACAATGGTCAACGATCACCGGGGGCATCCCGATGGGCCGCATCGGTAATCCCGATGAGGTCGCCGCAGTGGTAGCCTTCCTGGCCGCAAAGGAAGCAGCCTATGTCACGGGCCAAGTAATCCACTGCAATGGTGGACTAGTTTAAATAAGCCAGGGCGCCTTTCCTACATCGGCAAGAAAGGCGACGGCTGTCCCCATTTCCGGTAGGGGCGCCGTGATCACCACATCGACATCATCGCGAAGAAGGTTCAGGCGTTCCGTCACGATAAGCCCACGGACCTTGGCCAGATCGTCACAAGCAACCCCAAATGCTGCCATGAATGGCAAATCCGGCGGCACCAGGCCGGGAAGAACCCGGCCCATGGCCTCGCGATCCATCAGCACAATTCGGCCCCGCTCAACGGTTATCAGCCAGCACCCAGAGGCACCCTGCACCGCTGGAACGCCAATGAAACGGCTGTAGCGGTTTGCCGCCTCAGTCACGTTGGCAACACAAATCAGAACATCGGTCAGAGCGGTAGCGCCATTCGGATGGATCATCCAGCGTTCCTGCCAAGGCACTTCTGGCGTATGGTGCTGACAGAACTGGATGCGGCCCTCGGCCATCGTTCCCGGCGGCACGCGGGCGACAGAAAAGCGCGCAATTTTCTCGCCGTTCAGCGTATCGACCTTGCGCTGCAGGTTGACCATCGGGATTGTTGGAAAACCGTCCCGTTCCAGCCGAGCATGATCATTTTCCGCATACGCCGTGCCAAGAGCAATGAGATGCAGGCCAACATAACGCTTCATGGCCGCCCGCAGTTGATCTGCAACGGAACCATCCGCGTAGGGCACCAGGAACTCAACATAGCCGAGACCAAACATAGCGAGCCTATTGCCGGTTCCCGCCGGCACAAAGGGCTGGCCCGGGCCGAGGGAATGCTGCTGTGGCGTATAAGGTGTCATAAAGAAGCCAAGCCGCCCCATGGCGACTGAACCAGCATCCATGTCGGGCGCGAACATGCCTATATGGTCGAGAACGTGCTTGCCGGCGGCAGGTATCTGGTCTCGAGGGTTCATGCGCAGTCTCCTCCCAGTTAATAATGTGGCCTAATCAATATCTCTTTCTTAAGAATCAATTTGGTATGCGGTTAACTTTCACTAGTCACGCCACTCGGTGACGAAACAACCAGGCTGCCGTGAAGCCATACACAGCCGCGAACCAGGCCAGAATACATGTGGGACCTTAACAAATTCCAGAACGCAGAACACAATGATTAAGACGTCAGGATAGCAAATAGGACTTGGGAACCCGCATCAGCCCACAAGCCAGTGCTCTACCACAGGATTACCGCAGAACTGCAGCAAGAGAGCGCCAGCCTAGCCATGTCGTAGGGCTACTAGAAATTGGCGGGGGACTAGATCTCAGCGGCAAACATTCGCTACTCATCTCTTTTGCTGGCCCTCTCACACGAAGTCCGATCGATGAGCTAACCGCTCACTATTCCATGAATTGTGCAACCTGCCATGAGACCACCGTCGCAAATATCAGTGACAACACAATGTGTATGACGACCCGCATCCGGCGCGAAAAAAAAGGACGG
>CAUZNJ010000317.1:0-2717 GCA_963580965.1 Alphaproteobacteria bacterium
CAAGCACACGTTACGCTTCTCCCCAGGAAATAACCAAAGGAGAAGATAATGGCCGAGCGCTATGGGTTAATGGTTCCGGGAGCAAAAAGCAGCTCCCCCGCAATCGATGTTCTGTCCCCCTATAACAACCGCAAGATTGGCAGTGTCGCCACCGCCGATGCCGCTGTTGCGGAGCAGGCTCTAAAGACCGCCTATGCGCTCTATCGCAATCGCGATGCCTGGCTGCCAGCGTGGCAACGGGTCGATATTTTAGAGCGCACGGTCGAGATAATGACCAAGCGCGCCGATTATCTGGCGCTTGAATCAGCGCGCGAGGGCGGCAAGCCATTGACCGATTCCAAGCATGAAGTGGCGCGCGCCATCGATGGTGTGAAACTCTGCATTGAGGCGCTACGCACCCAGGCAGGCGAGGAAATTCCCATGGGGATCTCACGCTCTTCGGTGCATCGTCTGGCCTTTAACAGCCTCGAGCCGATTGGCGTGGTGACGGCGGTTAGCGCCTTTAACCATCCGCTCAATCTGATTGTGCATCAGGTTTGCCCGGCCGTTGCCGTCGGCTGCCCGGTGATCGTCAAGCCGTCGGAAGATACGCCGCTTTCCTGCATGCGCTTTGTCAAAATTCTGCGCGAAGCCGGCCTGCCGGATGAATGGTGCCAGCCGATGGTCACCGCCGGACGGGCGGAATCGGAAAAACTCGTCACCGATTCCCGCGTCGGCTTTTTCAGCTTTATCGGCTCTGCCGGTGTGGGCTGGATGCTGCGCTCCAAATTGGCGCCGGGCACGCGCTGCGCATTAGAGCATGGCGGCGTCGCGCCGGTTATCATGGCAGCGGACGCCAATATAAAGCGCGCGCTGCCGCTCTTGGCCAAGGGCGGTTTCTATCACGCCGGTCAGGTGTGCGTCTCCGTGCAGCGTATTTTCGCCCATCACTCCATCGCCCAAAGTGTGGCGCGTGGCCTCGCCAAGGAAGCTAAGGCCATGAAGGTCGGCGACCCGACCAAAGCCAGTACCGAAGTCGGCCCGCTCATTCGCCCGCGCGAAGTGGACCGGGTGGCGGAATGGGTCGATGAAGCCGTAGCCGGTGGCGCAAAAGTTTTGGCCGGCGGCAAGCGCCTCTCCAAAACCTGCTATGCACCGACCGTGCTGTGGGATCCGCCGAAGAATGCGCGCGTCAGCAAAAACGAGGTGTTCGGACCCGTCGTCTGTGTGTATCCCTACCGCTCAATCGATCAGGCGATTGCGCGCGCCAACAGTCTCGATGTCTCGTTCCAGGCGGCTGTCTTCACCCAGGATATGGACACGGCACTGCGCGTCTACAAACGCCTCGACGCCTCGGCGGTGATGGTCAACGACCATACAGCCTTCCGCGTCGATTGGATGCCCTTCACCGGCCTCAAGCAATCCGGCCACGGCACCGGCGGCATTCATCACACCATGGAAGAGATGCAGATCAAAAAAATGATGGTGCTCAATTCGCCGGAGCTTTAAGGCGCTTTTCATAGCGCGAGAAATATTTCGGAATTGAGCCAAAGTATAACCTGCATTGGCGTGCAGCAGAAGGATGCGCGCTTTCAATATTAGGCCCATTCACCGCCATGCGGATAGCCTATTTGTATCGCGACGAAAGTTGGGTCTATACTCTTTGACTATAATACTTAAATAAAAAGTGAGATTTACTCACGAACGGATGAATCAATTATCTGGGAGATGAGCTAATGTATACGAAATTGGTGATGGTCGCCGGCGCCTTAGGCGTCGCGGGTTTGATGGCCGTCGGCGGCCCTCAAAGCGCCTCAGCGGAAACAGATTATATTGCGAAATATGGCATCAAAGCGGATGCCCCCGGAATGTGCTCCTTTAGTTCCATCGACGCTAAGGATTATAGCGGGCATGAGTTAACTATTCTTACCCACGCCGTCCCGGTGATGGGTGAACCCGCTGCCTTGCACTCCAAGCAGTTCGAAGAACTGACTGGGGGCAAAGTGAATGTTGTGCATGCACCCTTTGGCGAACTCTACCAAAAAGTTATGATCCCGTTCCAAACCGGCCAGCATGTGTATGATATCGTTTATGGCGGCTCCTATTGGATCGGTGATTGGGCTCCACATCTCGCACCGGTACCCCAGAAATATCTCGACTTGCCTGAAATGAAGGACGTCACGCCAGCTTATCAGGGTGTGGCTAGTTGGAATGGCCAACGCCTACAATACACAGTCGATGGCGATCGTAACTATTTCAAATATATTCGTCCACCCTTTGAGGATGCTGGAAATCAGGCGAAGTTTAAGGCTGAATATGGCCGCGATCTTGAGGTCCCTACGACGTGGGAAGAATATGCCGAGGTCGCGACCTTCTTTAATGGCTGGGATTGGGACGGTGACGGCGAGTTGGAATATGGCTCTACGGAAATCGTTCAGCGTGACAATATTGCTTTTTCTAACTTTATCACGCGCGTTGCCTCTTACGCCAAAAACCCCAACGTCACGGGTGGCTTTTGGTTTGATCTCGATACCATGACGCCGCAAGTCAACAATCCCGGTTTTGTCAAAGGCTTGGAAATGTGGATGGCTGCGCTGAAATACATGCCTCCCGGCGGCATTAATTTCGGCATCGGCGAAGAGATTTTCTCCTGGGGCGGCGGGCAGTCGCTTATGAGCGTAACCTGGGATGACGCTTTCATTCAGGCCATGCAGGAAGATTCTCCGATCCGAAATAAG
>CAUZNJ010000318.1:0-2714 GCA_963580965.1 Alphaproteobacteria bacterium
GCCTTCCGGCAATTCGTCCAACCTAATTGTCAGATAGCGGACTACGTCTTCGTTCAGGCGCAGCTGGCGCTCCATCTCCTGCACCGTCTCAGATGGTGCGTCGATGTGCAGCATTACATAATGGCCCTTGCGGCCTTTCTTGATGCGATAGGTAAAGGTCCGCAGGCCCCAGTATTCCGATAAGACAATCTTGCCGCCCTGACCTTCGATCAGTTGGGTGACTGATTCGGTCAAAGCCTCGACCTGAGGCTGGGAGATATCCTGGCGCGAAATAATCACGGTCTCATAATAAGCCATAACTTCTCCTCTTGGCTTGTCTCAACCCGCATGGAAGCCAGGATGGCCTATCGGGCATAGCCGGATGGTGTCCGGCAAGGAAATTGAAGCGGCCGCACTATACACATATGCCTCCCTTAGGCAAGCGACTGCGGCGCGCTTGACAGTGACGACGCGTGGAGATTTGACTGGCGTTTAGGCAGTGGCGATTCCAGCGGCGCCGGCCGCTTATATTTGGGGGATGACGAACGTTATGAAGCGCGCATTTATATTTCCCGGCCAAGGCTCGCAGTCGGTCGGTATGGGCAAGGATCTTGCTACCGCATTCGGTGAGGCCCGGGAGGTATTCGAGGAGGTTAATGACGCGCTAAGCCAAAACCTTAGCCGCTTAATGTTTGAGGGGCCGGAGGATGAACTGATCCTGACCGAGAATGCTCAACCGGCGATCATGGCGGTTAGCATGGCTGTCATGCGGGTGCTCGAAAGGCTGGGTAACACCCGAACTGATGCTATGGCAGCCATGGTCGCTGGGCATTCCATGGGTGAATATGCTGCTTTGTGCGCGGCTTCGGTGTTTACCGTTCCCGATGCCGCACGGCTATTGAAGCGGCGCGGACAAGCTATGCAGTTAGCGACACCCGTTGGCAAAGGCGCTATGGCGGCTCTGCTTGGGTTGAATCTTGATGCTGCACAGGATGTTGCTGATGCGGCGTCGCAAGGCGAGATTTGTGCCGTCGCCAACGACAATGCCCCTGGCCAGATAGTTATTAGCGGCGATAAGGTCGCGGTTGAACGTGCTGTCGCCCTTGCGGCTGAAAAAGGTGCGCGGCGCTGCGTTTTTTTGCCGGTCAGTGCACCATTCCATTGTTCTTTGATGCAACCTGCCGCCGATGCCATGGCGGCGGCGTTGGCCCTTGTCGATATGACTGACCCGGTTGTTCCCTTGGTCTCAAACGTCACCGCTGGTGAGGTTACCAGCGTCGAAGATATTCGCCAGCTATTGGTTGAGCAGGTAACTGAGCGGGTCCGCTGGCGGGAAAGCGTGCTGTATATGATGGATAGTGAGGCTGAAACCTTGGTTGAAATAGGTTCTGGTCGCATACTAACTGGTATGACACGTCGCATTGATCGATCCCTGAATGGCGTAACAGTAGGCACGCCCGACGAAATTGATGCCTTCCTAAAAACGCTTTGAGGTAATCACGGAGAAGGATCAGTTCATGTTCGATCTCACGGGAAGAAGGGCGCTGGTTACGGGTGCGTCCGGAGGCATCGGCGGAGCCATAGCGATGGCACTACATGGCCAGGGTGCTGTCGTTACTTTATCCGGCACACGTAGGGAAGCTCTGGAAGCACTTGCCGGCGAACTTGGCGACCGCACGCATGTTTTTGCGTGTGATCTTGGCGACCCAGCGGTAACTGATCAGTTGGTTGGCGATGCCGTGTCGGCCATGGGCGGACTGGATATTCTCGTTAACAACGCCGGCCTGACGCGCGACGGCCTCGCCATGCGCATGAAGGATGATGATTGGCAGCAGGTTCTCGACGTCAATCTTACCGCGGGATTCCGCCTGTGCCGTGCCGCGCTACGCGGCATGATGCGGGCGCGGTTTGGCCGCATCATCGGCATCACTTCTGTTGTCGGGGTGACGGGAAACCCGGGCCAGGTGAACTATGCGGCTTCGAAAGCAGGGATTACGGGCATGACCAAGGCGCTGGCGCAGGAAGTCGCAAGCCGTGGCATAACGGTAAACTGCATTGCGCCAGGCTTCATCAGCACCGCCATGACGGAGGCGATGAGCGAAGACCAGCAGGCTAAGCTTGTCGAGCGTATTCCTACTGCCCGTCTGGGCATTGCCGGTGATATAGCACCGGCAGCTATCTATTTGGCCAGCAATGAAGCGGCCTACGTGACCGGGCAGACACTGCACGTCAATGGTGGCATGTCGATGATATGAACCTTTGCTAATCAGCTTTTGTAATCTACTGGTGACAAGGCTAGCCACGGTCAAAAAAGTATGTTAATTACGGGCGCCCCACCAGGAAAGGGGCCGGGCAATCTAAATCCGGCGCTGTTTTCCTTATTTGTTTCAACGTCATAGGCATCGAGGATTCACAGGCATGAGTGATGTTGCTGAGCGTGTGAAAAAGATTGTTATTGAGCATCTAGGTGTGGAAGAAACTAAGGTTTCCGAGACTGCCAGCTTTATAGATGACCTTGGTGCCGACAGCTTGGATACGGTCGAGCTAGTTATGGCATTTGAAGAGGAATTCGGTGTTGAAATTCCTGATGATGCTGCTGAGAAAATTTTGATGGTTAAGGATGCTATCAGCTACATCGAGCAGCATAGTACCTGACGTAACTACCAGGATGCTTGCTGGTGCTGTGACGACACCCCAGCGCGGCGAGGAAGCATGAAACGTGTGGTCGTCACTGG
>CAUZNJ010000319.1:0-2686 GCA_963580965.1 Alphaproteobacteria bacterium
CCGCGGCCCTGGGTGTGCCTGTCGCCACCTCTTCAATGATGCAGGTTCCTTTCCTGCAACCCCTGTTACCCTCCGGCAAACGGGTCGGCATCGTAACGATCTCCCGGGCGACACTAACCGATGCGCACCTGACGTCGGCGGGTGTTCCACTCGACGCGCCAATCATCGGCACCGACGGCGGCAAGGAATTCAGCCGCGTCATCATTGGTGATGAGGCAATGATGGATGTTGAAGCCGCTGAGCGCGATATCCTGGAAGCGGGCATGGAATTGGTTCGTCAGCACCCTGACGTCGGCGCCATCGTACTCGAATGCACCAATATGATCCCTTACGCGCGCGCCCTACGGGATAATATAAATCTACCGGTGTACGACATGTATAGTTTCGCCTGTTGGTTCCATGAAGGTCTCAATCCGCGTGATTTTGGCCCGCCGGGTAGCGCTTTGCGACCCTGGCGGGAGCGTTAGGTTGCGGCCAGGAAGGGCACTCTCGGTGCCGTTCTCGATCACTTAACCGGCATTCTTGAAGGCAGTGCGGCCAGCGACATCCCAGCCTGACGACGGGAATGTTGTCGAGCGCCGTGATATTTGAACCGGATGCCGTAAAGGCCGGCCGTGCCGACGCTTTCACCACGACGGTGTTGTCCAGCATGATTGCCAAGGAAAAAAATCCCGGTCTTGGTTCCTTCAACAACCCTAAGCCCCGGGCCATGCTACCGGGTTATTTTGGTATTCGTTCCGAGGTCGACCCGAAGTTCAAGAATTTCATTAATGGGCGGGTTGCGCGGCAAAGGGGCCATCGTGGATCCTATCCCCCCGCGACAACCGGCGCGATCAAGGCACGCAATGCCGCCATGATGCTGGGCGCGACGATGCGGCTGGTGCGCGGGTTGGTGTCGGATGGCCGGTTGCGGCTGTACATGCTGAGGCCGATGTCGTCGGATTCGACCTCGACATGGTGGATGGCGCCGGGAATGCCGGATTCCGCCCATACCTCAATCTCGGTGCGGTCGAATCCAATGCCGGCAATGCTTAAGGCCACGGCGACGTTGAAGTGGCGGGGAAAGGCTTCGGCCGCCGCACGCGCAATGCCATCAAAGACCTTTACCGGCTCGCCTACCTTGGGCGGGTTGTTGGCGAAGTCGAAGCCCTGTTCGAGGATATATTCCTCATGGGCCAGAGAATCTGGCTTGATGCGTGAGGTCAGCTTGACGCTGTGAATGGTGCCTTCACGGGCACAGCGCAGGGAATCCAGGCCGGGCAGGGCGCCATTGGCGATGCGCATTCGGCCGCTTGACTCCCTGGCCATCTTCTCGACATCCGGAACCTTCAATAGCCCGGCGCAACTAACGACAATCACTGTCTTTCCGGCCCCCAGGCCGAGGAGAAGAATTTCAGGCAAGGCTTCAGCTGTAGCGCATTCGGCGATGATGTCGGCGTGGTTGGCGAGATCGCTTAGAGGAACTACCAGGGGCGCTGGAGATAGTTTGGCGGCATTTTCTCGCGCCTTGTCCAAGTTTTTTGCAGTTACAGCAGTTAAGGTTGCACCAGGTAAATCTCCCTGTGTCAGGCGCCTGGCGACATCCTGTCCCGAATTTCCAAAGCCAGCGAGGGCTACACGCATATTTCTGTCCCTTTGTCTTTCTAGATCGATGGACTGTTTATCATTATCCAATCAGCGGGTCATGTTGTGGTCGCTTTTAATCTAGAAAGGCAACCGGATTGCTAGCGCGCCAAAACCAATTGATCATGGTGTTAATGTCGAAGACAGGAAGATTTGAGACTTCGCGCACATGTTGGGCAAAGGGGCACATATTGGTGCATTCGAATAGAATCGCTCCAGCATCTGGGCAGGAAGCCATGAAGGATTTAGTCATGGCAATCATTTCGGCAACCAGGATATCTGAATCTAATTCGGGCCCGTTACCAATATAGACTTGGGGAAAAACGGCATCAGGCTTCATGCCTTGAACCTGGATGGAAATATTTTCCGTTGACCACCCTACGCCACGGAAATGGCCTTCGGTCATAAAGTGGGCACGTTCGGTGAACACACCGATTTTTTGGCCTACGGGTAGGATGGCATGAATCAATGGCGCTTGGATTAGAGCGGAGGCGAAGACCGGAATACGAACGGCGGCGGAAAGTTGCTTCTGGAACGGAGCAAGAAAGCCGCAGCTGGTAGTGATGGCACGTACCCCTTCCTGCTCGAGCTCGCGGGCCGCTTCGATGAATGGTTCAATCAGGGAGGGGTCAGGCTCATGCTCCATGATGCGTCCCTGGACGGCGCCTTGCACAGTCTTGTAGCGCACGGGAAAATCATAGCTGCAGGCGTTTCCGATATCGCCCGGCGGGCGTGGAAAGCTTGTATCGAGCATTAGGACACCGATGTCCTGGCCATAATTAGTGTATCCGCCTCTCATTTTCATGGTGTAGCTCCTCCTCGCCTTGCCTGTTTTGGCCAATTTACGTTTGCTCAGTACTCTTGCTTGGAGAACGTGTAGAATTGCGTATCGGGCAATTGACACGCATGCCGGTGCGGCTCCGTTAGCCGACCTCGTCCGGCTCCATTAGAATGATTTCGTTTGGGGTTGAAAAGCTCTAGCATCCAGTGACATGGTTTACTCTGCCGGATTGACGATGTACCGAGTGTCTGCCTGTGGGCCAAGGTAAGCTTTAACGCCGAT
>CAUZNJ010000320.1:0-2673 GCA_963580965.1 Alphaproteobacteria bacterium
GCAGTCTGTTGCTCTAAGGCTTCGAGCGCGGCCAGACGCTCGGCAAAATCGGTGATGTCGTGGTACGACTTCAGACGCTGGGCGATGACTTGGGCGATCAACGCCGGGCTCAGTGCACCGTAAGATGGCAGCATCCATTGTCCGGTCTCGTCCTTCTTGCCGAGGATACGCGGCCGCGTATCGGCCGGCATGGCGTATAGCAGTTCTTTGATTTGGTTTTCGATGAAGGGCCGCTTGTCTTCAACGACGAGAATTTCATCGAGTCCTGCTGCAAATCGGCGGATGCCGTCTGGCTCCAGCGGCCAGGTGACGCCGACTTTGTATAAGGCGAGGCCAATCGCCTCAGCCCGCGCGGCATCGATGCCGAGTTCACCCAACGCCTCCATCACGTCTAGGTAGGATTTACCGGCTGATACAATACCGATGCGGCGGTCGCGACCGTTGATAACCGCGCGGTTCAGGCCATTGGCACGGATGAAGGCCAGCGCTGCGGTGATCTTATGGCGGTGAAGGCGTTCCTCGGGAGAATGGAAATCCTCCGGCCATCGGATATTTAGTCCGCCTGCAGGCATGTTGAAAACGTCGGGGATGATGATTGGCGCTCGCCCCGGTCCAACCGAAACGGATGCTGTGGCGTCCATGGTTTCCGCGAGGGTTTTCATCCCCGTCCAGCAGCCGGCATAGCGTGACAGCGCCCAGCCATAGAGCCCATAATCCAGCACCTCCTGCACATTAGCAGGGAAGAATAGTGGGATCTGAGCATCCATCATCGGATGTTCACTATAGCTCTGGATCGTTGATGAGCGGCATTCTGGATCGTCGCCAATGGCCAATAACACGCCGCCCCGGGCTGCCGAACCGGCTAGGTTTCCGTGGCGAAATGCGTCTCCCGATCTATCAACTCCAGGTCCCTTGCCGTACCACATGGCAAAGACACCGTCGTAGCGGCCGCCGGGACTTAGGTTGATCTGTTGACTGCCCCAGACGGCGGTGGCAGCCAGCTCTTCGTTGACAGCAGGCTGAAACGTGACGTGGTGTTTTTCTAGATGCTTCGATGCGTGCCAAAGCTCCCGATCAAGGCCGCCCAACGGCGAACCCCGATAGCCTGTGACATATCCCGCCGTGTTATGCCCGGCGGCTAAATCGCGTTGGCGCTGCATCAACGTCAAGCGCACGAGCGCTTGCGTACCAGTCAGCAGGATGCGTCCGGATTCTAAGACGAATTTATCGTCGAGGTTGACGTTCGCCAACGCCATAAAAATCTCCCAGCTGGCCGCCGTTCGCAGCTTCTATCCACTAGGTTAGTGGCTGTTGGAATACCTTACAACAAGCGCTGTAGGCGCCGCCTGTGGCGTTAGCTATACAGGGCGTCAAGCCGTTCGCCATATTCTTCCTTAAGGATATGGCGGCGAATTTTCATGGAGGGCGTCATTTGCTTATTTTCAATTGAAAATGGCTCGCAGGTAATGATGAAGCGGCGAATTCTCTCAATATTTGAGAGCTTGCTGTTAACCCGGTCGACTGCTTCGCTAAGTACCTTATGGAAGAATTCGTCCTTGGCCAATTCGTGGGGGTCCGCGTCCAAACTCATCTCGCGGGCCCAGTTTCTTGACCAGTCTGAATCAGGCACCAGAAGGGCGACAAGGTGTGAACGCCGGTCGCCATAGACCATGGCCTGGGAAATCTCTGTCTCCAGGGTCAGCATGCCTTCGACTCGCTGAGGTGAAAGGTTATCGCCACCGGAATTGACGATGATGTCCTTTTTGCGGTCAGTTATGCGCAGGTAGCCGTCATGGTCTATCTCGCCAATGTCACCCGTGTGCAGCCACCCATCTTGGATGACCTCGGCGGTGGCATCTGGGTTTCCCCAATATCCCTGCATGACCATCTCGCCGCGGGCGAGAATTTCACCATCGTCGGCGAGCCTCATCTCGACGCCGGTAACCGCCGTGCCTACCGTATCCATTTTAACCTGCATGGGCGGGTTGACGGTAATTAGTGGTGCGGCCTCGGTCTGGCCGTAACCCTGGACGATGCGCAATCCAAGCGACGTGAAGAAGTAACCGATTTCGGGATTGAGCGGCGCTCCGCCCGAAACCATCGCTTTGAGGCTGCCGCCAAAGCGGATGCGGATCTTATTGCGAACCAGCCGGTCGAGTAGCCGATCATACAGCGCATCATAAAGCGATAGCTCGCCGTTTTGCTGGCGCCGCTTGTCACCCATGGCCAAGGTATTTTGAAACAGCTTCAATTTGTAACCGCCCTGCGTCTCGATGGCGCGCATCATGCGGGCGTACATCATTTCATATAGACGCGGTACTGCCGTCATCAGGGTTGGGTGGACCTCGGCAAGATTGCTTAGTAGGGAATCGACACCTTCAGCGTAATAGATCTGTCCGCCGATGGAGATGGGAAAATACAGCCCTGCTGTATGCTCATAGGAATGCGACAGGGGTAGGAATGACAGAAATACTTCCTGATTCAGACCAAGGTCTAGAAGCGCATCGTACGCCCCCCGGCAATTGTGCAGTATTGCGCCATGGTGCAGCATCACTCCCTTAGGCGCGCCGCCGGTGCCCGAGGTGTAGATGATACAAGCTGTGTCATCCCGATTCAGGGATTCTGCGGCGGTGCTTAGAGTATCCATGCCGCTACGGGAGGATCGGGTTAGGC
>CAUZNJ010000321.1:0-2658 GCA_963580965.1 Alphaproteobacteria bacterium
GGCGGTGCTAGTTCCTCTTGAAGGGTATGAGCATTTTGTGCTGTCTGGTAGCCAGTACGAAGCTTTCAACACGGCGGGTGGGCTTGGTGACTTGTGTACGTATCTTGCTGGGAAGGTCGACCGGCTATCGTTTAAAACGGTGCGTTATCGCGGCCATTGCGATCTAATGAAGTTCCTTTTGGATGACATGGGTTTGGGGCGGCGCAAGGATCTGCTGCGTGCTGTGCTCAGCAACGGTATTCCGGCGATCGATCAGGATAAAGTCATCGTTTACGTGACGGTACTCAGTCAGCGTGGTTATTCCCGCCACGAGACGAGCCACATACAGACAATTCATGGAATAGAGACACAAAAGGGCGAGCGCGTCAGCGCCATGCAGTCCGCATCGGCCGCCCATGTCTGCGCTATGGCCGACTTGATCCGCCAGGATGTGATCGGTGGTGGCGGTAGCCAGGGGGTTGGTAGCGTTACGCTGGCACAACTGGCAAGAAGTCCGTTTGCGGCAAAACTCATGCCGGCACGCTGGTGAACCAGCCGACATCCTGTTAAAAGCTCCTGGCAGCCGGCCGGTGACGATACGGTATCGTTAAGCTGGCCCCAACGGTAAGGAGTTGGTCCCGTGCGCAAGGCCAGCGTTGAACGCAATACTAAAGAGACACAGATCAAGGTCGAAATCGATTTGGATGGTACCGGGCAGTATGCGGTGTCTACAGGGATAGGTTTCCTCGACCACATGCTAGAACAGCTTTCTCGTCATAGTCTCATTGACTTGGCGGTTGAGGCCAAAGGCGATCTGCATATCGATTTCCATCACACCACTGAAGACACAGGTATTGCCATTGGTACCTGCGTGGCAAACGCCCTAGGCGAACGAAAGGGAATTGCGCGCTATGGAACCGCAACCATTCCCATGGACGAAACCTGTACGCGCGTGGCAATTGACCTTTCCAATAGGCCATACTTAGTCTGGAAAGTGGCCTTCTCGCGCCCAAAGCTTGGCGAGATGGATACTGAATTGTTCAAGGAATGGTTTCAGGCCTTTGCCCAGGCGGCGGGTGTAACCCTGCACGTCGAGAATTTATACGGAGACAATAATCATCATATTGTCGAGTCCTGCTACAAGGGATTGGCGCGGGCGTTGCGTCAGGCCTGTGAGATTGACCCGCGGCAGGCTGATACCGTTCCGTCTACCAAGGGCAGACTCGGCTGATAGATGGTTTGAACTGGCGTCGCGGCATGCTGCCGTGTAGCCCAATACGTCTGACTTCATGCGCTTCTATTCGGTTCATCTGCGCCGCCACGGCCTTGATCCCTACCGCGACTTCTTGCTGATCCGGGAAGGGTTTTCGTGGGCGGCATTCTTAGCCGGTGGCTTCTGGGCACTTTGGCACCGGCTGTGGCTGGTGGCAGTTGTTCTGTTGCTAGTCTGGGCAGGAATTGAATTTGTCATGGCCTATCTCGGCGCCACCTTAGCCGCGCAGGCGACGGTTGGTCTGGCATTTGCCGTCGGCGCGGGGATGTTAGGCAATGACTTTCGGCGTCGGCGCGCTGTTATGGACGGATTTATTGAGGTCGGCGTGGTCGCTGCCAGGGACCGAGATGCGGCGGAAACGCGCTTTCTAGATACCCGGCCCGATCTTGTCCGTGCCATGGTTATCTGAGAGGGGCCTCATGGCAGAAGTTACCATCATCATCGATTACGGATCTGGAAATATACGCTCGGCATCAAAAGCCTTTGAACGCATGGCGTCAGAGGCTGGAGCAGGTCAAAAGGTTGTCGTAACAAGCGATCCTGAGGCCGTACACGGCGCCTGTCGGATCGTGTTGCCTGGGGTGGGCGCTTTTGCTGATTGCCATGCTGGCCTGCTTGCTATTCCTGGCATGATGGAAGCATTGAGGGCGGTGGTGATTGATAAAGGCCGGCCATTTTTTGGTATCTGTGTCGGCATGCAACTGATGGCAACGCGGGGCTTAGAGCATGGCGCACACGATGGATTTGATTGGATCCCCGGCGATGTTTCGGCAATCGCCCCGGCGGGTCAGCTTAAAGTGCCGCACATGGGTTGGAACGAACTTTCGTTGTGCGTTCAGGATCATCCGCTTCTCGTGGGAATCGGCGAAGGCTACCATGCATATTTCGTGCATAGCTATCAGCTGCAAGCGGAAAACGCTGCCCATGTTTTGGCGACGGTTGACTATGGCGGGACGGTCACGGCCATGATTGGTCGCGATAATTTGGTTGGGACTCAATTCCACCCGGAAAAAAGTCAGGCGACGGGCCTTCGCCTGATTGCTAACTTTCTAGCCTGGAAGCCCTGAGGAATGGACAGCCGCCAATGATATTTCTCCCTGCCATCGACTTGAAGGATGGTGCCTGCGTGCGCCTGGTACATGGCGATATGGCCCAGGTGACGGTATTTGATAACGACCCCGCAGCGCGAGCCCGCCAGTTTGCTGCCGCTGGGTGTGAATGGCTGCACCTAGTTGACCTCAACGGCGCCTTCGCAGGTCGACCGGTGAATGGTGCGGCTGTGGCCGCCGTACTCTCAGAAACAGATATGAAGATTGAACTTGGCGGGGGCATTCGCGATATGCGAACGGCAGAGGATTGGCTCAATGCTGGGGTTACCCGGATTGTGCTCGGCACGGCAGCTGTGA
>CAUZNJ010000322.1:0-2642 GCA_963580965.1 Alphaproteobacteria bacterium
CGCCGGGCCCCAAGCTCGATGGGACGTGACCAAAGCGTTCTGCCAAGTGATGTCTATAAGCAGGCTCGGCTCGACCCCGGAACCAAAGCCGAATCAGGGCCCCTGGAATCAAGAGCTGCATCAAAATACTGTAGAGAAATCGAACCATCAGAACTTCGCTGTGTGAATAGACCGTTAAAGGCAGAGCAAAACCGGGTAGAACCCCAAAAAGTTTAGCATAGCCGGATTTCTGTAAAGATCGATTTTCGCCCTACACTTGCACAAGGATTGAAGACCCGGATGTTCTTCAGACAATCCTGACGCGCCTGGGGTTAGGTTAGGATAATGATCCGCAAAACCGCTCACAGCCAACAGACCTAACCGATCAACAACCGACGGTTTTTTAAATGCCAGCTCATCGACGACACGTCGGTAGGGTTTTCGATCGGCTGGTGTCTGGAATCGAAAGGCCGACTTGCCAAATTTTTGACCCTTCTACTCAAAGCTGAAACAACTGGAAAGGGAACTCACCCGACTCCCAAAAATAACAAGGATAATAAGAATTTTTAGCATGATAAAAAAATTTTGTTCTTACTGAGTTCAGGAGCCGTGTGATCTGTTCCAAAAGACTCAGCGTACTGAGAAGAAAATGCGAACAATAAAGGATAACAATCATGCGTTTACTGAATAGACTCACCGGCCTTCTCTTTGCTTGCTTAGCACTGACTGCTTGTGACAATAGTGATAAGAAAGCACCCGAGACGGTCCCCCTAGCGGATTTGCCCGCTCCAACGCCAACCATACTCGACGTTGCAACAGAGGCCGGAGACTTCACGACGCTCATAGCCGCGATCGATGCAGCAGGCCTGACGAGCACAATCGACGATGGATCCGCAACGCTCACCGTTTTCGCACCCACCGATGCAGCCTTTGCGCTACTGGGTGAGGCGGCAATCAATGATCTTTTAGCTGATCCGGATACCTTGTCCGACATCCTGCTTTATCACGTAGTGAGTGGTACCGCGCTCGATTCTGCCGCCGCCACTGATGCTGTGGGAACGACTGTTGAAATGGCAAATGGCGATCGGGTTGGGGTATCAGCCAGAAACGATTCGCTGTTCCTGAACCTTTCTAAGGTCACCGCCACCGACATTCAAGCCGACAATGGCGTGATCCATGTGATCGACGCCGTTCTGATGCCGCCGGCGGATGCAACGCCCAGCGAAAGCACCATCGTCAATATTGCGGCAGCCGACGAGCGCTTCACCACACTTGTTGCCGCCCTCGGCGCGACTGGCCTGGATACCCTACTCGCCAGCGAAACCGACACCTTTACTGTATTCGCGCCGACCGACGCTGCTTTTGAGGCAATGGGCTCAGCAAACGTGACGGCGCTTCTGGCTGATCTCGATAATCTAACTGAAATTCTCCAACAGCACGTCATCGCCGACACCGCTGTCGATGCCGTCACAGCCTACTCGCTCAGTGGCGACGCTGCCGCCACAGTAGGCGGCGCTGACGTACCGATTTCAATTTCTAGTAAGCGCGAATTGCGCGTTGGCGGCGCGAAAGTCATCATCGCTGACATTCATGCGTCTAATGGCGTGATCCATGTCATCGACACGGTCATCGTTGGGGCAGCAGGACTACCGACGCCTACCCTTAATATTGCTGAGGTCGCAACCGCTGCGGGCAGCTTCGAGACGTTGCTTGCCGCCCTTTCCGCCGCCGATCTCGTTGGTGCGTTAACCGACGCGGATAAAAGCTACACGGTATTTGCGCCCACCGATGCAGCCTTCGCGAAACTTGGTGCAGACGTCATTAATGGGCTGCTAGCGGACCCAGAACGGCTCGCAGATATCCTGCTTTACCACGTCTACGCTGATGCGGTCGTACTTGCCGACGGGGCAATCTCGGTCGCAGCATCCGATCAGTCCATTCTCGAAATGGCCAATGCAACCGCCGTAAAGTCGGGTGGCCGAACGGCGCTTTCACTAAGCGATACTGGACTCACTGTAAACTTGGCGTCTGTCACTAGCGCCAACGTCATGGCATCAAATGGCGTCATTCATGTTATCGACAATGTGATGCTGCCACCGCCTCCCAAAGGCGATATAACAGCCAATATTGTTGACACTGCCATCGCTGCTGGGGCGTTTACGACCTTGGTGTCCGCACTTGAAACTGCCGGCCTCGTTGATGCACTGAGCGATCCCGACAGCGAACTCACCGTGTTCGCGCCCACCGACGCCGCTTTCGACCTGATTGATGCCGATCAGCTGACCGCGCTGTTGGCAGACGCCGAAGCATTGACAACGCTGCTGACAACCCACGTCATCGCGGGTTCAGCAGTCGACTCTGTTACTGCCTACTCGTTGAACGGGACCATGGTTGAAACACTCTCTGGAAAAACAGTCGGGGTCGCTATTGAAGATGGTAACTTACTCATCCAAGGCGCCACGGTGACTTCCAGCGACCTCTACACCACCAACGGCATCATTCATGTCATTGACCGCGTTATTACCGACGCTGAAAACGAGTAGGCCAGCCTACTCGCTCATCCAGCTTCTGGACACCAGAGCCCGTAACCATTGTATTGAGGATGCACGGGGCATCCTCAATCGTTCCTGGGCTTTTCTAATCATTTCCTGCTTTCGATTTTT
>CAUZNJ010000323.1:0-2634 GCA_963580965.1 Alphaproteobacteria bacterium
AATTCATTAATCGGCTAGGACTTGAAGATGGCCACAAAATCGAGCTTGTCGAACGAATTTCGCCGACAGTCGGCAATGAATTAACGCTGATGGATCAGATTTTCGGGAATTTTGGCCGATTCTCAGTCAAACAATAGATCAAAAATCGCGATAACACCGGATATTAACCCAAAAAATACGGCCCCAAACGATACCTCGTCTGGGGCCGTGCTTTCATTTTCCGAGAACGCTGCCCCAAACTTATGACGCCAATATAGCAAGCAGCAGTAAGGCCACGATATTGATTATCTTGATCATCGGATTGATAGCCGGTCCAGCGGTATCCTTGTAGGGGTCCCCGACAGTATCACCCGTTATGGCAGCGTGGTGCGCGTCCGAGCCCTTGCCGCCATGATGCCCATCCTCGATATATTTTTTTGCATTATCCCAAGCACCCCCGCCTGAAGTCATTGAGATAGCAACGAACAGACCAGTGACGATGGTGCCGAGAAGCATGGCGCCGAGAGACGAAAAAGCTGCTGACTGCCCAGCAATAGCATCGATGACGAAGTACATGACAATCGGCGCCAGCACGGGCAACAGGCTGGGTATGATCATTTCCTTGATCGCCGACTTGGTAAGCATGTCAACGCAGCGGGCATAATCAGGCTTCGCAGTACCTTCCATGATACCAGGGATTTCTTTGAATTGGCGGCGCACTTCTATAACCACCTGACCACCAGCCCGGCCTACAGCCATCATACCCATGGCACCGAACAGGAATGGCAACAAGCCACCGATGAACAGGCCGACGACGACAAACGGGTCCTGGAGGTGGAATGTGACATCAAGGTCCGGGAAGTAGTGCTTAAGGTCTTCGGTATAGGCTGCGAACAACACCAGTGCAGCCAAGCCTGCCGAGCCAATAGCATAGCCTTTGGTCACCGCCTTCGTGGTATTGCCGACTGCATCCAAAGCGTCAGTGACGGTGCGGACTTCGTCAGGCAGATCTGCCATCTCAGCGATACCGCCGGCATTGTCTGTAACTGGACCAAAGGCATCCAGTGCGATGACCATGCCGGCCAGCGCAAGCATTGTCGTCGCCGCAATAGCAAGACCGTATAGACCGGCTGTAAGATAAGAAACGATAATACCAGCACAAATGACGATAACTGGTAGCGCTGTTGATTCTAGCGATACGGCAAGACCCTGGATAACGTTTGTGCCATGACCCGTGGTCGATGCCTGGGCAACACTGCGCACAGGACGATGATCCGTGCCCGTATAGTACTCAGTGATCCAGACGATCAGACCACTAACGCCGAGGCCGGTAAGCGCACAGATGAACAAATCTGCGCCACTGAAGGCCGTACTCACATCGCTCGTCGTGGTGAACGTTGTGCCAAATCCGATCAACCATTCGATAACGACGGCAATGAAGACGGCGGAGATGATCGCGCTTGCGATGAAGCCCTTGTAAAGGGCCCCCATGATGTTCTTGCTCGAACCCAGCTTGACGAAAAATGTGGCAATCACGGAGGCGACGATGCAGACAGCGCCTATAACTAGAGGCAGCTCCATCAGCGTCGCCTGAGATGCTCCAGTGAAGAAGATCGCGCCCAGAAGCATGGTTGCCACGACAGTTACAGCATAGGTCTCGAATAGATCAGCGGCCATACCCGCGCAATCGCCTACATTATCACCAACGTTATCAGCAATGACGCCCGGATTGCGGGGATCATCCTCGGGAATTCCGGCTTCGATTTTTCCGACTAGGTCAGCTCCGACATCTGCGCCCTTGGTAAATATACCACCGCCAAGACGCGCGAAGATGGAGATTAAGGAAGCACCAAATCCAAGCGCTACGAGGGCTTCAAGAATGTGCCGCATGCCTGCTTCGGTCGACGCATCAAGAACATCACGAAGTACCATATAGTAAATGGTAACGCCAAGCAGAGCGAGGCCGACGACAAGCAAGCCGGTAACAGCGCCAGACTTGAAGGCTATATTAAGCGCCTGTTCAAGTCCGCTCGATCGTGCCGCTTCTGCCGTACGGACATTAGCCCGAACGGAAACATTCATACCGATATAACCGGTTGCGCCAGACAGAATAGCACCAATGAAAAAACCAATGGCAACCGTCCACCCGAGCGCAATGCCTAGGAGGATGCCTATAACAACGCCGACAGCCGCCACCGTGATATATTGCCGATTAAGGTATGCTCGGGCGCCTTCCTGAATTGCGCTGGCAATCTCTTGCATACGCTCGGTGCCGGCAGGTGCGGCGAGCACTGAGCGTATGGCGTATGCGCCGTACAGAAGGGCCAGAATACCGCAGGTGATAACCAATACATAAACTTCCGTCATTCCCGTGAACCCTCGTTTAAATACGGACACCCCGCGATGCGCGGAAAAATAATAATTGCGTTGCGGCAAAGGATTGAAGCCCCCGCGCCACTAAGCGCCGGAAACATGCCAGAACAGGAAGATCAACGCAACATAGGCATGTTACGGTAGGCAAATTGAAACATTTTGAAAAAAAATAACACTCAAAATCCCAAAAACAAAAGCACGGTCAGGGCTTGCCCTTTCCCCTAGTGCGGCTATCAATATAAGACTGAACCAAGGCATACCTTCATGCCTAAAAATGTTGGT
>CAUZNJ010000324.1:0-2628 GCA_963580965.1 Alphaproteobacteria bacterium
CCTTGCTGACGCCCTCGGGGGTGCCGTTGAAAATTAGATCCCCGGGCTGCAGGGTGACGAAGGTTGAGATATAGGCGATTGTTTCCGGTACTTTCCATATCTGCATATTCAGATTGCCGGACTGGCGGGTTTCACCATTGACCTTGATCCAAATGGCGCCAGTTTCCGGATGGCCGGTCTTGGCGACTGGCGTTATGGCCGTACAAGGGGCGGCGTTGTCAAATCCCTTGCCCATATCCCACGGCCGCCGCAAGTCCTTGGCTACTTGCTGAACATCGCGCCGGGTTAAGTCAATTCCGAGACCGTAACCGAACACGTGATCCAGCGTCTCTTCCACCGGGATGTCAGCGCCGCTCTTGCCGATAGCAACAACCAACTCGATCTCATGGTGTAAGTCGTTTGTTGCCGGGGGAAACGGGATGGACGATCCGTTTTGCACTATTGCTCCTGATGGCTTCATGAAAAAGAACGGTGGCTCGCGGTCCGGGTCATGTCCCATTTCGCGGGCGTGAGCGGCATAGTTGCGGCCAACGCAATAAATGCGGCGCACCGGAAAGCGCTGCGTGTCACCCGTGATGGGAAGACTGATAACCTCTGGTTCGAAAAGATAGGCCATTGTATCTTGGGCTCTCCTCGTTACGTAGTTTATTAGATGAAAGCGGTTCCCTTCTACAGTTGTCAAGCGATTGCCATCTTTCTGCAGAGTAGTTCAGGCCTTCTGTCACAAGTGCCAGTGCCAGTCACGTTGCTGACAGCAGGGGTGAGGTTGATCATCCCCCAATAAGCGTTGCGCTCAGTCGTTGCCGCCACTAATGGCCGATAGAACGGCATCTGTTACCTGCCGGGTCGTTGCATTCCCCCCCAGGTCAGGTGGCACAACTTTGGCCTCTCCCGTAACGCGCTCGATAGCTGACATCAGGCGTGTGGCTGCGGCTGCTTCGCCGCGACTGTCGAGCATCATTGCTGCCGTCCAGAACGCGCCAATGGGGTTGGCGATGTCTTTTCCGCTAATGTCAAAAGCGGATCCATGAATGGGTTCGAACATGGATGGAAACGCCCCTTCCGGGTTGAGGTTTGCCGTAGGCGCGATGCCCATGCTACCGGATAATGCGGCGGCTAGATCGCTAAGCACGTCGGCATGTAGATTTGTCGCCACCACGACATCGATTGTTTCTGGCTTTAGCACCATGCGCGTCGTCATTGCATCAACGAGCATTTTGTCGGTCGTCACGTCGGGGAATTCCGGCTTTACCTCGGTGAAGATGTCATCCCACATAACCATGCCGTGACGCTGAGCATTCGATTTGGTGACCATGGTTAGCAGCTTGCGCGGCCGTGAACGGGCGAGTTCAAATGCAAAGCGCATGATCCGCTTCACGCCGGTCCGTGTGAAAACTGAGACATCCATGCCAACTTCTTCCGGCAAACCGCGATGCACGCGGCCGCCAGCACCGGCGTACTCGCCCTCTGAATTCTCACGGACAATGATCCAGTCAAGATTTTCTGGCGGACAGTTGCGTAGGGGACCGCTAATGCCAGGCAGCAGCCGCGCCGGGCGTACATTGGCGTATTGGTCGAAGCTTTGGCATATGGCAAGCCGAAGGCCCCACAGTGTGATGTGGTCGGGCACATCCGGGGCGCCAACAGCGCCGAAATAGATGGCGTCAAAGCGGCGCAATTGGTCACGTCCATCTTCTGGCATCATTAGTCCGGTGCGTTTGTAGTAGTTCGTCCCCCAGTCAAAGCGCTGAAAGTCGAACGTCAGGCTCGGTTCGCGGTTGGCAAGCGACTCCAGGACTTCCACGCCAGCATCAATTACTTCGGGTCCGATACCGTCGCCTGGGACGACTGCAATGCGGTGATGAGCCATGAGTGTTTCTCTTTCGCACAATGGTTCAGTAGGAAGACGCCCTCATTAGCCTGCTCCATCGGTCCCGCCAAGGGCATCGCGCTATTCATATTCACCTGCAACCCTGAAGGGGCGGCTCTCGCCAGGCCTGTTTTTATAGATTAATTGCGCCAAGGCGTGGCGTTCGATTGCACCGTTGCCGCCAATGACATCATGGGAACTATTGCGATTGGAGCCATAACGGAGGCGAGCCACCCAAAGGTGTTGATGGCTTCCTTAAATGCAATGACGGATGAATTGGAGGTTCTAAAACGTGGCTAGGCTTTTCGCCATGAACTATTGGGAAGGCAAGCGGGTGCCGAAAAGGGTTTTGTTCCCTATTGATGGTGCTGATGAAATTTTTTTGAACTGGAGCTTAAGCATTATGAATAGGGTGATTTTCTGACATGGGAAGAGATCGTTAGTTCCTAAAAATTCACCAACGCTAGAAATTTGTTTTGATACCAGCTGGTCATCACCCTTTTCCCGGCAATGATGATGCCGTATGACCTCGGCCATGCTGCTATCTGATTACGATTTCGATCTGCCAGCTGCGCGAATCGCCCAGCATCCCCAGCGCCCTCGTGATGCGGCGAGATTGCTCGCCATCGATCAGCGTGAGAATTCTGATCGTCATTTTTGGGACTTGCCAAATTTACTGCGGCCTGGTGACTTGCTTGTGGTCAACGACACCCGCGTCATCCCGGCGCGCTTGAGCGGTCGGCGCGGAGAAGCGGGGA
>CAUZNJ010000325.1:0-2627 GCA_963580965.1 Alphaproteobacteria bacterium
CAGCTCCCACGAAAGCCCAGCCTGAAATATTTCCAGACAGAGCCTTTCAAACAGCACAGTCTCGTCCTCGGTGGGAAAACCTCTCTCCTTGTCATGATAAAACCCGTGCAACGAATGCCCCGCCGCAACGTCGCAATACGCGTTCATTGAGGGCGAAAGGTAATCAGGTCTAAATGAATAATCACAAAGAAGACCCCCCAAAGGAGCCCAGCTAACACCGAATTAATCCCGGCCTTAAAAAGCAGTCTTGGATTCTTTGGTGCACCAGCCGATTGCCCCTTTGTCACGTCTTCGGGACCGATGGGCTCATTACCCCACGGCAACACCATAAAGATCGTGATCCACCAGATAACGAAATAGACGGCGAGATGAGTAATCCAACCAACTTGCATCTAGGTTTGCTCCAGCTCGATCAATGTACCGAAGAAATCTTTGGGATGCAGAAACAGCACGAGCTTACCATGAGCACCAATATAAGGCTTTCCATCACCCAGTACCCGCGCCCCACCCCCCACCAAACTATTCCGAGCCGCCAGGATATCTTCGACTTCATAGCAGAGGTGATGCATACCGCCACCAGCATGGCGGAGTAGAAAATTTGCGATGGGCGAGTTATCGCCAAGCGGCTTCAATAGCTCGATCTTGATATTGGGCAGAGACACAAATACCACGGTTACGCCGTGATCTGGCAAGTCAGTAGGCGCTGATACCTGGGCTCCCAGGACATTTTGATAGATAGCCGCCGCCGCATCCAGATTTGGAACGGCAATCGCGACATGGTTGAGGCGGCCAATCATCGCGCTGTCATTCTCATATCACGCCCTAAAAATAGAGACTCGCGTCTCGGGCTTCTTGTCCAAGCGGTCGCGTACAACCCGGCGAGCAACAATCCGTACGGCCTCGCGGAGTGCGGCATCGTCACGGCGGATCTTAGGACGCATGTCCTCAATGGTCTTAGCCACGGCATTGAAAATGGAGTCTTCCACATCTATGTCAGCCTCCTCTAGGAGGCCAAATGTCTCAATAAGTGGGTCGTCAACCAATCCATCCTCATCGACAACCACGCTGATAATCATTACCCCATTGTGTATGGCGCGGACACGCTCTTTAAATATCGTGCTGCCTGTTGCAACAAGGCGTTTTCCTTCAAGGTAAAGACGCCCCGTAGACACGGTATCTATCACTTCCGCATCTCCCGGCGCTAGGCGCACGAGGCCCCCATTCTCCGTCACCACGGCTTGCGGAACCTGGCAGGTTTTAGCCAAGCGACCATGCTCAACAAGGTGGCGCAATTCACCATGCACTGGCACGGCGATCCTGGGGCGAACAAGGCCATACATGCGGCTTAGCTCGTCGCGAGCCGGATGGCCGGAAACGTGGATAAAAGCATCACGCGGTGTGACAACGTTAATGCCTCTCCGAATAAGCTGATTATGCAACCTGCTAATCGATATTTCGTTGCCCGGAATGATGCGTGACGAAAAAATAACCGTATCCCCTGCCCCCATTGTGACATTCGGGTGCTTATTGGTGGCGATTCGCCATAAAGCGGCCCGCGGCTCGCCTTGGCTCCCGGTACAAATTACCAATGTCCGGTCCTTCGGCAAATATCCGGAGTCAGATTCCTCAATAAAAGCCGGCGTATCTTTTAGGTAACCGCAAGATCGCGCCGCCAGTTCTATGCGCCGCAACGAACGGCCGGCGATAACTACATCCCTTTTGCAAGCACGGGCGGCCTCAGAAATCGTCTCCAGACGCGCAACGTTGGAAGCGAAACAGGTGACGGCAACGCGACCTTCACAGCTGGAAATTTGCTCGCGCAGGGTTTCTAAAAGATCTGCTTCCGAGCCAGACGTTCCCGCCTCAAAAACATTAGTCGAATCGCAGACCATAGCCAGAACGGCGTCTTCGCCAAGAGCACGAAGAGCCTTCTCATCAGCCGTTGGTCCAATAACCGGATCAGGATCAAACTTCCAGTCACCAGTATGCAGTACCGTACCCAACGGCGTGCGGATAGCGATGGCATTCGGTTCGGGGATCGAATGGGTAAGTGTGATTAATTCCAGGTCGAAGGGGCCGATGGAAAAGCGGCCACTGAGCGGCACTTCAGTCAGAGGGACAGCATCCAGAAGATTAGCCTCGCGCAGCTTGCTGCGCAGCAAATTGGCCGTAAACGGCGTGGCGTAAACCGGACACCGCAGCCTATCCCACAAATACTGGACAGCACCAAGGTGATCCTCGTGGGCATGCGTTAGAACCAAGCCATCCAACTGGTCACGCCGATCCACGATAAAAGTCGGGTCAGGCATGATTACATCGACACCGGGCGGGTCACCGTCACCAAACGTGACCCCAAGATCAACCATAATCCAACGCTCTTCTCCCGGCGGCCCATAGCCGTAGAGATTGAGGTTCATGCCGATCTCGCCAGCACCCCCCAATGGAAGGAACAAAAGCGACGGCTTAGTACCAGCTTTCATGCCCGGAGATTCCGCCGGTGAATAGACAATAAGCCACGCAAGGTAAGTTCCGTATCCGCCTCCTGTATGCAGTCCGTAGAGGCCTCAAAGAGAGCTGAGAGGCCTCCCGTGCCAATTACCGGCATCGGCGCCCCAAATTCTGCCCGG
>CAUZNJ010000326.1:0-2622 GCA_963580965.1 Alphaproteobacteria bacterium
ATCTGCCCGGCAATGTAGAGGGTGCGTTCTCCCCCAGGAACCTCCACGGAATGGGAATACGCCGCGGCTGGTGTGCAGACCCCTACGGGGTTAGTAAAATTGTGTGCCACGATCTCACTCCTTAGGACTCCCATCTGCTGGCATTTACGTCATCAGAAGTCGATGGTTCAAAAATGTAGACGGGGACGTTTCTTTCCGACCCGCCCCCGTCGCTACTTGGACATTAAATTCTAGTTATTTGCAGGCAGCGACAGCCCGCTTGGCAAGCACCGTGATCAGGTGGGCGCGGTAATCAGCGCCTGCGTGGATATCGCTATTGAGACTGTCCGACGCCACCTTGACACCAGCCACCGCATCCGGCGAAAAGTCGCTTGATAGTGCAATCTCCATTTCTGCCACCCGGAAAACGCCTTCCTGACCAGCGCCCGTGACGGCGACGCGTACGGCATTAGCCGTTTGGGAAACGAAGACGCCAACCAAAGCGAAGCGGCTAGCCGGATTGGGAAATTTCTCATAAGACGCCTTGCTGGGCACCGGAAAGCTAACAGCTTTGATAAGCTCGCCCTCCTCAAGAGAAGTGTCGAACAGCCCATTGAAAAAATTATCGGCAGCGATTTCTCGCCGGTTGGTTTGGATTGTCGCACCCAAGGCCAAACAGGCAGCAGGATAGTCCGCGGCCGGGTCATTGTTCGCCACCGAGCCGCCGATGGTCCCGCGATTGCGTACCTGAGCATCACCTATACCTTCGGCGAGATTCGCCAACGCAGGAATCGCACTCCTGACATCAGCAGACTTGGCAACGGAGGCGTGGGTGGTCATAGCGCCAATGATAATAGCACCGCTACTAACGGTGACGCCGCGAAGGTCACCAATAGGCCCAAGATCGATTAGATCAGACGGTTGGGCGAGACGCAGTTTTAATGTTGGCAATAGGGTCATCCCGCCGGCGAGGACGCTGCCATCGTCAGCACCCTTCAGCTTCATCGAAGCATCAGCCAGAGATTCAGCCTTATGATATATAAAATTGTACATGGTTGCTCCTCCTTATTCGGCAACATGTTTGGATGCCAAAGCGGATTAAATGGCTTCCAACACGATGCTTGAGATTGCGGGCATGAGCATGCCGGAAACACCGAGTGGCGAAAGCCCGTCAACGATAATGTTTGTCACCACTAGCGGTGCGCCGACTTCGCCGCAACTTTTACTGCCGAAATTATTATGGGCACATCGCTTCACCGCGTTGCCCTCCTCAAAGCTCGTCAAGCTATCGATGAGCGAAATGCAATAGTCAATGTAGGAACCAGACAGAAGCTGACCGTCGGTGTCATAAGAGACACCAATATCCATTGCGTTCATAATCCTAGCTCTTCATAGCGGCGGCGCCGGCTTTGATTGACTTGACGATGTTGTGATAGCCTGTGCAGCGGCAGATATTACCCTCCAACCAATCACGTATCTCGTCCTCGGAGGGGTCCGCATTATTCTTCACCAGATCAATGGCGCTCATCACCATGCCCGGCGTGCAAAAACCACATTGCAGGCCGTGATTCTCGCGGAAGGCGTTCTGCATCGGATGCAAGGTGTCGCCGTCAGCCAGGCCCTCGATCGTGGTGACGTCAGCGCCTTCGAACTGAACGGCAAGCGCAGTGCAGCTTTTGATCGACTCACCATCGACGTGGACGCAGCAGGCCCCGCACTGAGAAGTATCGCAACCTACATGCGTGCCAGTTAAGCCGAGTGTTTCTCGTAAAAAATGCACTAGCAGGGTACGGTTTTCGACCTGCCCAGAGACGGAGTTTCCGTTAACGGTCATGGAGACGGATGGCATCGAATGCGTTCTCCCTCGTAAGGATAATGGTGAGGAGGCCATCACCGGGGGGGGCGAGGCCAACTATTTCTCGGAAGACAACTTTACAAATGGCCTAATCGCCACAGTGAATGCGCCACCTTCCTAATGATAAATCACAAAGCTAGCCTCCCAGTCGACTCTTCTCGTGCGCCATTTTGATGGCTGCGGCTGATACAACCTAGCACCCAAGGCGGCTCAGGAGGTAAGCCTCTTTTTGCAAAAGACCATACCCCAGCTATTCTGAGGGTGAGGCCTTCATATCCGCTGCAGCAACAGTTTGCATCCAATGCAAGCAACATCCATCTTTAGGTAATTTAGTTTCTTGCTGCATGTTTCGCAAAAAAAGCGGCGCGAAGTGTCCTAAATTAGAACGTTAGCGGCTTGGCCTGCATTACCTGTGGCATCTTACGCACCGCATCGACGATAATCTTTGGAATAGGCAGATCGACTTCGACGAGGGCAATGGCATCACTACCGGCGGTAGCCCGGCCGAGATGGAAAGTTGCTATATTGATACCTGCATTACCAAACAAGGTACCCAAACCACCAATCAAGCCCGGCTTATCGGCATTAGTGACGTAAAGCATGTACTTACCGAGACTAGCATCCATAGGGATGCCCTTAATCTCAACGATGCGAGGCAACTCGCCATCAAACAACGTTCCGGAGATGGTCCGGGTCTGGGTCTCGGTGGTAACGGTTAGCTTGATGAGCCGCTGATAGGGTCCGCATTCCTCGCAACGCACCTCAGTAATACTTATGCCACGCTCACG
>CAUZNJ010000327.1:0-2605 GCA_963580965.1 Alphaproteobacteria bacterium
CATCCTCGGCTCCAGCGCGCTGCATCAGGTTGCGGCGCGTTGGGATCAGGGTGCTGGCGCCACGCTCACTGTTCAGGTGCCGTCCGGCACGAATAGCGCTGAAGACGATCGTCGGGTCGCCGCCGCTATTATCAAGCTTGAAACAATACACGGCATTGTTGCTGTGTACCCAGTGACAGATGAGGCGGTCAGTCGGCTGCTGTCGCCGTGGCTGGGGTCGATGGTGGACAGTCCGGCATTGCCGCTCCCACGATTGATAGACGTCACTCTGTCCAATGACTCAGACACCAGTGCCTATGCTGTACAGTCGGCCCTGGCCACCAGCCTGCCCGGCGTAGTGGTTGATGACCACCGGATTTGGTTAGCCCATGTGGTTTCAATGATTCGTACAGCGGAAGCACTGGCCTTTGTAATCCTCGGAATGATTATCATTGCCTGTGCCGTTACCGTCATCTTTACCACGCGGACCGGTCTTGCCGTGCACCACGAGGCAATAGCGGTAATGCATCTGATTGGCGCTCAAGAATCCTATATCGCCCGGCAATTTTCTCACCGGGCATTGGTTCTTGGCCTCAAGGGTGGCGTGCTGGGCACAGTAATGGCCTTGCCGGTACTGCTGGTAAGTCATCTGCTTGGTGAACAGTTGCCGGAAGGTATGTTACCGGAGGTCGTCTTTGACCCCTGGTGGTGGCCCCTATTGGCGGCGCCGCCTTTGGTAGCTGCATTTATAGCAACTGTGACTGCGCGTCTGACCGTAATGCGGACATTGGGGCGGATGCTATGACACTGGTTTCGGTGCGCCGACTCCGCGCCCGTTCCCGCCGTATAGCAGCCCTAGTCTTCGCTGCCATTTTCCTGCTTTCTGCCTGGGTATATGGGTTATCCTGGTTTTCTTCCTTGATTCCCAGTCGTGTGGAGGATTCCACGACCCATACAGAGGCGATTGTCATTCTGACGGGGGGCAGTGGCCGCCTTGATGAGGGGTTGAAGTTGCTTGGCGAGGACTTGGCTGGCCGGCTCTTCGTCTCGGGTGTCTATCGAGGAGTCGACGTAGACCGCTTGCTCGATATTTCACGGAATACACCACAGGAGCTGGCTTGCTGCATCGATATCGGCCATGCCGCCAGTAACACCGCTGGAAATGCTGCTGAAACAGCGGAATGGGCACGAGATAATGGCATTCGGTCCTTGCGTATAGTGACGTCGGTTTATCACCTGCCGCGCAGCCTGCTCGAATTTAGCTACGCAATGCCCGCCATTAAGCTCGTACCCCATCCGGTCTTCGCTGATCACGTGAAGCGCGACCGATGGTGGCTGTGGCCCGGAACGGCAAAGCTGATCGTCGGAGAATACATCAAGTATCTCTTGGCCGTGGCTCGCCATGGCAGTGACGTGTTTGTAGAAAACCTAACCACGATATAGGGCTATATTAGGATATGGCGGCCATTGATGGCGCTTGATGTATTTTAGATTTCGCCCTTTTCGTTTAACGCTGCTAGCATCATTTGGCCAACCTCGCGGGCCATTGGATCATCGCTGATGAGCAGCACGCCGGCGGCGGCACGGCGATCATTAGGGGCCTTATTTTGGCTCATCTTGCGCTTGCCTATGATGGTTTTGATGGGCATTTCGAAAGCGACGATGGCCTCCAGCATACCCTCAATATAATCCGCTTCGACGTCGTCCATAGACCACGGAACGGAAGCGCCTTCCTCCATGGCGGCGGAAAGCCGCGCGATGCAGGACCGTGTTTCTGCTGGATCGCTAATCAGGCGGGGTTGGCCAGTCACATGTACGGCTTCATAGTTCCATGTTGGTACGCTGTGGTGGCCCGCGTACCAGCGTGGCGAGATATAAGTATGGATACCGGAAAAGATCACGAGCGCTTCCACCACTCCGTCGAACACCGTAACGTGCGGATTCCCTCTTGCCATATGTGCCAATAACCGCCCACCCGGTCCGGCGGGCCCGTCGAGTAGGAACGGGAGATGTGTGCCAACCATCCCGCCATTTCCCAAAGTTACGATCGTAGCGAAGGGATGGGTAGCGATGATCCGTGCAATGACGGCGGGGTCGTCCTCGGCAAAGGGAGGGGGCGTGTACATTATCTATTCTCAGAATGTTCTATAAGTACTGATTAGCGTTAACGAAAGGACAAGTTGTGGAAATTTTATAAAGTAGTATCAACCGGCTCTGCATCCGCGCTTGATGTTGCCCTGCGTGAATCAACTGCACTTAGAATAGCCACAGCTCGAACAGGTATCGCAGCCTTCTTGGCAAATCAATGTCGGTGAGCCGCACTTGGGGCAATGACGGAAGCTCGCCGAGGTGCGTCGGTCACTAGGAGGCGTCGCTGGAAGATCACCAGCGATCCGACCTGCCGCGCCTAACATGGCGACCTGGGGTTGGAGCATCAATTTATCAGCGGGATCGGCAAGTTCGCCTGGAGAGCTTAGGAATCCAATGGCGATCATATGCGTTTCAATGACGCCACCGATAGCAGCCAACAGGGATGGTACGTAGCGTCCGGCCAGCCAATGCCCGCCACGCGGGTCGAACACGGCTTGCAATTCGTCGACGACAAATGAAACGTCGCCGCCGCGCC
>CAUZNJ010000328.1:0-2605 GCA_963580965.1 Alphaproteobacteria bacterium
ACAAGCAGCATCAGATTGAGCGTCAGCCCTCCAACTCACCGGGTCGAGCGGCGAAGACGCCGCGTGCCCGACTAGCAAGCCAATGGCCATACTGATGGGGCCAGATTGCATAATCTGGATCGCATCCCAATTCCTCGGCCGTATGCACAGGCCAGTAAGGGTTGCGCAACGCTTCCCGGGCAAGCGCGATCAGATCCGCCTGACCTGACCGCAAAATAGTCTCGGCCTGGGATGCGCCTAGAATAAGGCCAACGGCCTGGGTCGGGATGTCGGCGCCGGCGCGGATTTTCGCGGCGAACTCCACCTGATAGCCAGGCGTTGGTGTCGGCATGGTGTTTTTGCCGGCCTCGGCAATGGCGCCGGATGAGCAATCCACCACGTCCACGCCGCGCGACTTAAGCTCCTTAGAGAGCGCGACGGAATCCTCGATCTGCCACCCCCCCTCTTTGGCATCCACCGCCGAGAGGCGAATAAACAGCGGCTTGTTGTCGGGCCATGCGGCGCGCACGGCTTCGGTCAACTCGAGCGTAAAGCGCATGCGGTTTTCCCGGCTGCCGCCATATTTGTCTGCTCGTTTGTTGGAGATTGGGGACAGAAAGCTATGGCTCAGGTAGCCATGTGCGCTGTGGATCTCCAATGCATCAAAGCCAGCCGCCTCAGCGCGTTTGGTTGACGCAACCCAGTTGCCGATGTTGTTAGCGATTTCGCTGATGCTGAGATCGCGCGGCATCAACCAACCTTCGGCAAACGGGATCGGGCTTGGCGCCACGGTCTCCCACGCAAGCTCGCCCTTGGCAAATTCCGTCTCGGTCAGCGCGGCATCACCCTCCCACGGGCGCTGGCACGAAGCCTTGCGCCCGGCATGGGCGATCTGCAGACAGGTCGCCGCGCCCCCCGCCTTGACGGATGCAATTATGGGCTTCATGGCCATCACCTGTTCGTCATTCCACAAGCCAGTACAGCCATGGGTAATGCGCCCACGCGCCTCAACTCCTGTCGCCTCAAAAATAACCATGCCAAAGCCACCGCGGGCGAAAGAGGTAAGGTGAACGTGGTGCCAGTCATTCATCACGCCATCAACAGCCGTGTACTGACACATGGGTGACACAACGATGCGATTGCGTAGCGTAAGGTCGCGAACCTGAAACGGCTGGAACAACATTGGCGCGTCGGACATGACGTATGGTCTCCCTCAAGTGTTTTGGTATGCTGGTCGATGTCGGTTCCTAGCTGCTTCGCAAGACCCGATACCATCACCACTGATTAAAAAACCGGGGGAGCTTAACGCCTTCGAGGCGCTGCGGCCATGCCCGCTTCAGGGGTATCTAGCTGAAGCGTCTTTATTCTGCATTTGGCCTTGGCGCAACACCGGGAGATCACCGGTGCTAAAGAAATGCCCCCTTAGTTTGATGGCACGTAACGACGACGTGACGATAAAATGGCGACCATGAGATATGGCTCAGTAGAGCGCGGCTACGACCCAGGGGAAACCGGGCTCAACGCGTTTCAACGTGCAGGCGTGGACATGCTCTATTCTTGCCGCACCGCTACCTACTTGAGCAGCATGACGCGAGTGACCGATGGTGCCGTGAACGGCAATTCGCAAAGGGCTTCCGTCCAACACTGGCGGATCAAGAACAATTTAGTACCTGTTAGCGCGTTCCCGGCAGCGAGGTGACCATTGCCCGCCCGGACGACGCCTAGCTTTATGGTCATGCCGTAATTACCCGCATTGGTTGCTCCTCTGTCGCGGTCAGGCGACAATTTGACGCCATTCGGCAAGAGTGGCCGATCGGTGGACTTTGAAGTTCTGGCAGCTGTGAAGATGGCGTTCGTGGTTGAAATGATTGTGAATTGAAAATTGGATTGAGGTGAACTTCTGTAGCGATTTAGCGCTCCTGAAATTTGTCATCGCTGCCTCTCGTAGCCGCAACGGCTGGTGTGAATTTTCGGCCCGGTTGTTGAGCCATCGTTCGCACTCCTGGTCAGCGACATTACCGATCACATTCATCGCTGCCTGATACGACCGGAGGCAGGTCCGTGACGATCACCTTAAGCTGACCATACCGCTTCATCGCGCGCTTCAGAAACTTGAGCGCAGCCTTACAATCTCCGCGTTTCGTGACGAAAACTTCGAGCACTCTGCCTTCGCGATCAACCGTCCGTCAGAATTAATGCGCCTCCCCGTTGATTCGTACAAAGACCTCGTTCAGGTGCCAACGCCAGTCTGGATACGATTGATGATGAATCCGGCGCTTCCTGATCTCAGCAGCAAACATCGGACCGAACCGATTCCACCAGAACCGTGCAGTCTCGTGTTAGATGTCGGTGCCGCGCTCGGACAGGAGACCCTCGACCTGGCGTAACAATAGCGGATAACAAATGTGCAGCATCACCGTTTAGCGGATAACCTCAGGCGGCATCTTGAAATATCGAAATGGATTTCTCACCCAGAGACGCTACGGAAAGGGCCTACCCACCTCAAGCCGGTTTTCTCTGACAATGCCGATTCTTGGCCTCGCTCTCGTTAGTTTGACACCGCCGTAATTTTGGTTGAATTTGAAAGTTATTAGGCAACAGTATCCGCATATGAAAGCCCGGTTTA
>CAUZNJ010000329.1:0-2582 GCA_963580965.1 Alphaproteobacteria bacterium
GGATGGCGAAATGATGTTCCATTCCGATACGCCCTATTACGAAAAACCTCTCAAGGCGACACTGCTATACGCCATCGATATTCCCGCACACGGCGGCAACACTCTGTTCTCCAACAGCTATACAGCGGCAGAAACTCTGCCCGAAGACATCAAGCACCGCATCGGCACCAAAAAAGCGCTGCATATATACGATTACGGCAATCAGCACAAAACGGCTGATAGCTATGACAAGAGTGTGCATCCGCATTTCGCCCACCCGGTATTCCGCAAACACCCCGAAACCGGACGTTCGGCGCTTTTCGTGAGTGAGTTGATGACCGAAGAAATCATCGGCGTTAGCCCGGAAGAAAGCCGCGAGCTCCTCGACTTCCTGTTCGAGCATCAGAGCAAACCGGAATTCGTCTATGAGCACCAATGGCGCCCCGGCGATATCATGATGTGGGACAATCGCTGCTCAGTTCATGCCCGCACTGATTTTCCAAGCGACGAACGCCGGATGCTGCGGCGCATTACTCTGGAAGACGATCATCCAGTCCTCGCCGGCGAACCGCCCTTTCAGGAAGCGGCGGTGCAATAAGACATGGCCGATGACAGTGATCAGCTCCAGCCGGAGCACTTTCTGCGGACCGACGAGTCCGATGACGGAATTTTTTACGAACAGCCGCGTCTGGTCACCCATATCGATGACCATGCCTGCGCGGCGCTAAACGACTATTTCCGTGAACATCTGCCCGCTGGCGGCGACCTGCTTGATCTCATGTCGAGCTGCGTGTCCCACCTGCCCTGGGATGTTGAGTACAAAAGCGTCACCGGGATCGGCATGAATCAGGTCGAGCTTGACGACAACGCACAGCTTACAGAACGATTGGTCCATAATCTAAGTACCAACCCAACCCTGCCGATTGCAGATAACTCGTTCGACGGCTGTATGATCACCGTCTCGGTCCAGTATCTGATCCACCCGGTTCACGTTTTTGGTGAAATAGCGCGTGTATTGCGCCCGGGCAGCCGCTGCATCATCTCGTTTTCCAACAGATGTTTCCCGACCAAAGCCATCGCATTATGGCACCAGATGGACGATATCAGCCACGCCAAGCTGGTTGGCTACTATTTCAACGAAGCTGGTGGCTTTGAAGCACCCGAATTCGAAAATATTTCTCCAAACCCCGGTGACTCTGATCCGCTTTATGTCGTAACTGCCGTCACAAAGTCTAAATAACCCAACATGACCGAAACAGCCCCGAACCTTCTTAAGACCAGGCGGTTTCTGCCGCTTTTTGTCACCCAATTTCTCGGGGCAATGAACGACAATTTGATGAAGCAGGCCCTGATCATGATGATCACCTTCGGATTGCTGCAGTCATCTGACATCAGCCCGCAAATCCTGGTCACGATGGCGGCTGGCATTTTTATCCTGCCGTTCTTCCTGTTCTCCGCGACAGCCGGGCAGATAGCGGACAAATTCGAGAAATCAGCATCAATCCAACGTATCAAGATCGTAGAAATCTTCATTATGGCGATAGCGGTCGCCGGGTTTTATCTCTCCAACACCTACTTTCTAATCGCCGTCCTGTTCATGATGGGCACCCAATCCGCGTTCTTTGGCCCGTTGAAGTACGGTATTCTGCCGAGCCATTTGAAAGAAAACGAGCTGATCGGCGGCAACGCACTGATCGAAGGCGGCACCTTTCTCGCTATCTTGATCGGCACCATCGCCGGAGGACTTCTGATTGTGGCGGATCAGGGCATTTCCATCGTCTCCGCCAGCTTGCTGATCGTCGCTCTGTTAGGCTGGGTTGCGAGCCGGGCAATCCCCAAAGCCGACGCCGCGGACCCTGACCTGAAGATCAATACCAATATCTTCCAGGAGACCTGGCGCATGGTCGCCCGTGCTCGGGAAACCCGTTCGGTCTTTCTTTCGATCATGGGGATTTCCTGGTTTTGGCTAACTGGCGCAACGTTTCTGTCGCAATTCCCCAATTTCAGCAAAATCCTGCTCGGCGGTGATGCCAGCGTCGTGACCCTACTCATGGTGACATTCTCGCTCGGGATCGGGATCGGTTCCTACTGGTGCACCAGGCTTCTTAAAGGCGAAGTATCCGCCAAATATGTACCATTGAGCGCCCTCGCTTTGACTGGCTTTACGCTCGATTTGTATTTCGCGTCGCGCGGCCTCCACGCTCCGACCAGCGGATTAATCACTGCGACAGACTTTATCAACAGTCCGGCTAACTGGCGTATCCTGTTTGACCTGACGGCAATTGCCGTCTGCGGCGGGCTCTATACCGTACCGCTTTACGCTATCTTACAGAACGACAGTGACCCGACGACGCGATCCCGCACCATCGCAGCCAATAACATCCTGAACGCGCTGTTTATGGTGGTCGGTGCAATCATCGCAACGCTAATGCTGGCCGCAGATTGGAGCATCCCGCAGGTGTTCCTCTCGCTGGCCATCGCCAACGGGTTTGTTGCGCTCTACATCACCCGGCTGCTGCCCTTTCAGCTGATCAAGCTGACCCTTGCGACCATTTTGAAGGCGATCTACCGCGTCGACGTCAAAGGGCTGGAGCATTACAGCA
>CAUZNJ010000330.1:0-2565 GCA_963580965.1 Alphaproteobacteria bacterium
TCAAGGTTGGATCTACGCTGCTGGCTGACAAGGAACGCGGCATCGTCCGCCGCCAATGGCTCGATAGCTTGATCGACGACGTTGCGCGCATGCGTCGAAGGGGCCAAGAGGTCATCATCGTTTCCTCTGGCGCCATCGCCATTGGGCGTCGCCATCTAGGCCTCAAGGACGGCGACATGCGATTGGAGGAAAAGCAGGCGGCCGCGGCCACGGGCATGGTGAGATTGGCGCATGCCTATCAGGAATCTCTCACCCGTGAGGGATTGACCGTAGCCCAGGTACTCTTAACACTCGAGGACAGTGAGAACCGGCGGCGTTATCTCAACGCCCGAAATACGCTAGAAACCCTGCTGCGATTGGGTGCTGTGCCGCTGATCAATGAGAACGATACTGTAGCAACGGACGAAATCCGGTTTGGCGACAACGATCGGTTGGCGGCCCGTGTTGCTACCATGGTTACCGCCGATACCCTGGTCCTATTGTCAGATGTCGATGGTCTGTATACCGCTGACCCGCGTCAAGATTTAAGGGCCACGCGCATCCCGGAGGTGTTAGACGTCACGCCGGAGATCGAGGCCATGGCGGGTGGCGCCGGCACTCCATTGGGATCTGGCGGAATGGTGACAAAGATTGCTGCCGCGCGCATCGCCCTGGGGGCTGGATGTCGCATGGTGCTTGGCGACGGCACTTACAATAGGCCGCTCAGAAAACTTGAAGATGGTGCCCCTTGTACCTGGTTCCTGCCCCGCGCCAACCCCATCACAGCGCGCAAACGCTGGATCGCTAGCGCCCTGAAGGCAGCGGGCAGCGTCACCATTGATGACGGAGCCCTGAAGGCCTTGAAAGGTGGCCGTAGTTTATTGCCAGTGGGCGTCACTGCCGTTACTGGCCGCTTTGAACGTGGTGATGCTATCATCATCCATGATACTCGGGGTCGTGAAGTTGCTCGTGGCCTAAGTGCCTATTCGGCGGCTGACGCGGAGCTAATCAAGGGCCATAAAAGCACGGATATCGAAACCCTGCTCGGCTATCGTGGACGGGAGGAAATGATACACCGGGACAATTTGGTGGTGGGTGCATCCGAGGAGAAGCAGCCATGAACAGCGGAGCAGTGGCGGGAAACCTGACTGACAATAGTTGCCAGGAGGAGATCTCTGCCGTTATGTGCGATATCGGTAAGCGCGCTAAGGCAGCGGCTGGGATCTTGGCGGTTACACCTGCCGAGACCAAGAAACGGGCGCTTAAGGCTGCTGCCCATGCCATTCGCAATCGGACGGCGGAAATTATGGCGGCCTCTGAAACCGATATGGCGGCGGCTCGAGGCAAGGACCAGCCGGTGGCTTTCCTCGACAGGCTTGCACTTGACGAAGAGCGTATCGAGGCCATGGCGAAGGGCGTTGGCGACATTGCCGACCTGCCGGACCCCGTTGGCGAGGTTACGGCAAGCTGGGAGCGCCCCAACGGCCTCGTCATCGAACGGGTACGTACCCCGCTTGGCGTCATAGGCATCATCTATGAAAGCCGTCCCAACGTGACCGCCGATGCCGGCGCTCTATGTCTGAAGGCCGGCAATGCGGCGATCCTGCGCGGCGGGTCGGAGAGCTTTCATTCATCCCTCGCGATTATGGCGGCCCTGCACGAAGGGTTGCGCGCCGCCAGCCTGCCAGAGGATTTTCTGCAACTTGTACCGACCACCGACCGGGCAGCCGTAGGCGCCATGCTGCGGTTGACTGAATATATAGATGTCATTGTGCCAAGGGGTGGAAAGTCACTTATTCAACGTATTATTGAGGAAACGCGCATTCCTACTTTCCAGCATTTGGAAGGCATTTGCCACGTCTACGTTCACAATGCCGCTGCTCCGGCAATGGCGCGGGCCATCGTCGTGAATGCGAAGATGCGGCGTACGGGGGTCTGCGGTGCCGCTGAGACCCTGTTGGTTGACGTCGGGGCTGTTGATCAACTCCCCGACCTTATCGGGGACCTGATCAACGCTGGCTGTGAGGTTCGTGGTGATGCCCAGGTGGTGGCCGCCGATGCTCGAGCAAAACCTGCAACGCCTGGCGACTGGGGTGCCGAGTACCTTGACGCGGTGATTGCTGCCCGGGTCGTCAGCGGACTCGACGAAGCCGTGACGCATATAGCCGAGCACGGCTCCAGCCATACAGAATCGATTATCACGGAGGATGCGGCGGCGGCCGAAGCATTCCTCAATCGAGTCGACAGTGCCATTGTCATGGTCAATGCCTCGACCCAGTTTGCCGATGGCGGGGAGTTCGGCATGGGGGCCGAGATTGGCATTGCTACAGGGCGCCTGCACGCGCGTGGCCCGGTTGGCGTTGAGCAGTTGACCACGTACAAATACAAGGTGCGCGGGGCTGGTCAGTGCCGCACCTAGAAACATTGCTCCGTGTCGGCCTGCTCGGCGGCTCTTTCAATCCAGCCCACCAGGGGCATCTGCATATTAGCCGATTGGCCTTGGAGCGGCTGGGTCTCGATGAGGTGTGGTGGCTGGTATCGCCGCAGAATCCACTGAAACCGACCGCCGGCATGGCGCCACACACG
>CAUZNJ010000331.1:0-2557 GCA_963580965.1 Alphaproteobacteria bacterium
TGATGCGCGTCGTTGAGGGTGTCGGCTTCGCCGCAATCGTCTCAGCAGCACCCAAACTTATCTTCGATGCTGCGGCGCCCAAAGATCGTGATCTTGCTCTCGGTATATGGAGCACGTACATGCCTGCCGGCATGGCAATCGCGATGGTCGTGACATCCTTTTTGATCGAGCCGCTCGGATGGCGTGGCATCTGGCTCGTCTCCGCTGGGTCCGCGCTGGTGATTGCCATCCTTGCCTTTGCTGGAACGATGCGCAGCCGTTGGCCGGAGCAGCCTCAAATAGGCCGGAACGTCGTCTTCGATTGGGGTGGCGCCCGAGCGACATTCGCATGTGGTGCACTGTGGCTCTACAGCGGCGCATTTATCCTTTTTACCATTCAGTGGTTCGCTATAGCAGCATGGATGCCCACATTCCTGACTGAGAGCCAGGGCCGCATGGCGACGGCCGCTGCACTCTTCTCAGCGCTTGTGGTAGCGACGAACGTAGCGGGCAACCTCATCGGAGCATGGCTGCTCTATCGTGGAGTGCCCCGCTGGCTACTGCTGGTCGAAGCAAACCTGATCATGGGCGCAACCGGAGCGCTAATATTCGCCGGGTTCATACCTGATGCTGCAAAGATCCCGCTCGCGATCATCTTCAGTACCGGCAGTGGTGTGCTTCCCGCCGCCGCTTTCTCGGGTGCCGCGGCACACGCGCCGAAGCCTGATCTCATCGCCATGGCGAGTGGCCTGATCGCCCAAGGCGCAGCAATCGGTATGCTTCTCGGCCCGCCTCTGATGGCCGTCGTGGTGGGAGGTTTAGGAAGCTGGGAAGACGCTTGGTGGTGCATGTTGGTTTGCCCTGTTGCCGGGCTCGCGATTGCCTTCGGAATTCTTACGGTCGAGCAAAAACGGGATGCAGATGCTGCATGACCGGGAATAGCCCAGGGCGGTCACAAAGAGCCACTACAGTGCTTCCCGCAACCAGCTACTAAGGTTGCCACCCGAGCCCCTAACCGTAGTACCTGCGCCATCGTACGTGCAAATCCCTACGTTTTAGTCACGGCCTCTAGCAGACGGGGGTATTTTTGGGTGGCGCCGATCATGTAGACTTGTGACCTTGATCGGGATCGGTTCGAAAGGGTCCCGGATCTTGCACATAGACCGCTATGCCACACCGCCCTGTAGACCGCTCACCACTACCGATTGCTCAAGTCCGCAAGACACGCTTTCCAGTCTCTCGTTTGGTGCTCTTTGAGCAAGTCGCTGCGCACCAATAGCGCGATGCTGCCCTGGCCGAGTGGCGTCAACTCGCGGCGTTAAATAGGCGTCGCCAGAAAAATTTTAAGACTGGTTTATATTAGCTACATTGACACCACTGCATCAGATGGTAAGGACAAAATATGAGCAATTTACAAGAAGCGTCGGACTTAGAAAATACCGTAGCCGTCAGCGCTCGACGATTTGAGGAATCGCCGTTCATTGGGCGCACGGGCAACACGCAGATGGTTCGCGGAGTTTATGCGGGGCGTTATTTTCCCATTTTCGCGGGAGAGGACTGGATCGCGAAATACTGGACCCTGCGCCAGAAGGCGCTAATCTTTGATGTGCCCGAAAAACCGGTCGAAATCTCCGGACCCGATACCGTGCCATTCCTTGAAAAAGTGCTATCTCGAAAAGTCGCAACCATGGCGCAAGGACGCGGCTATTACGCCATCGCCTGCACCCCCCAAGGGGGTATCTTCATGGATGGCGTGGTCTTCAGGCTTGGCAAAAACCGGTTCTGGTACGTCCAGGCAGATGGCCCGTTCGAAACCTGGTTGATTGCCCATAGCGGCGGGTTTGATATCACGATTTCCGATCCCCATTCCCGTGTGCTTCAAATCCAAGGGCCTGCATCGCTAGACATCATGCACGCGGCCTCAAACGGTGCCATCGACGGCACCATGAAATTCTACCGTTCGGGATATTTTGATATCGGCGGTCAGACCCTCTATGTCTCGCGCACTGGGTTCACCAATGAGCTGGGATTCGAGATTTATTGTGATGGCGCCGCAACCGATCACCTCGCACTCTGGGACTACTTGGCGGCCTGCGGCGAACCACATGGCATGGAATTCTCCTCAGCCCGCGCGATGACTATCCGCCGTATCGAGGGCGGTATTCTGGGTAATCTTACAGATATAAATAATACCATGACCCCATTTGAGGCGGGTCTTGCTCCGTTTATCGACATGGACAAAGGTGATTTTGTGGGACGCGATGCGCTGGAGTCCAAGGACACTCGGTCGTGCCTCTTCGGACTGACCTGCACAACCGAAACACCCGCTGCAGGCAGTGCAGTTTTGGATGGCGACACGCAAGTTGGTAGGATTACGGCAGGTGTTCCGTCGCCAACGCTAGGCTTGGGCATTGGGTATGTCCTATTCAATGCCCCCGGCGACTGGGTGGGGCGTGCACTGTCGTTGCGCCTGCCAAACGGCACCATGCACAACAGCCAGGCTGTGGAAGTCCCCTTTTTTGACCGTGAAAAGAAAATCGCCCGGGGCATAGATCGCAGAATTCCCGTACGGCCTGAA
>CAUZNJ010000332.1:0-2553 GCA_963580965.1 Alphaproteobacteria bacterium
TTCGATTTCGGCTTTGTCAGAGTAAACTTGCTTGAAGCGGGCAGGGCTAATTTGTAGCGTCTTTGGATGACAAAACACTCTCCATTTCGCTACTTTAAAACCAGCCCTGAAGTTATCCGACTTGCAGTAATGCTGTATGTTCGTTTCCCTCTTTCGCTTCGTAATGTGGAGGATTTATTGCATGAGCGGGGTATCGATGTGAGCCATGAAACGGTCCGGTTCTGGTGGAACCGCTTCGGGCCAATGTTTGCATCAGAGATTGCGAGAAAAAGGCGGAACCAGGCGCGCAGTCACTCGAATTGGCAGTGGCATTTTGACGAGGTCTTTGTGAAGATCAACGGTGAACGGCACTACCTTTGGCGTGCATTCCAGGCGCACGGCTGGCTTGCCGAGTGGTGCAGTATTCGTGGGTAAAAATGGACAGTGACAATGGCCTAGCGAACAGCAACACCCCAGAAAATGACAGTAACAGAATTTTCTCCGTAAAAGGCTATTTTCTGAGCGTACTTTCGGCAGCGCTCAACTTCCGCCATCTGTCGCGGAACGCTGACAATCCTTCAATTTGCATAGGTTTCAATGGAGGTCCCAGTACCCGGGGCGGGGCGTATCCCATCAGCATTGCAGCCCCGGTCGCGGTACCGGTTGTGTCGGTGGATAAATGAACTGGACATTCGATCAGCGCCGTCAGCAATTGGGCATAGGTCGTGTTTTTTGCAAACGGTCCTTCGATCACCACGCGATCTCCAGTTCCGACAAGCGAAAGGCAGGTGTCACTCATCAGTGCCAGATAGAGCGTCGCACCTGCGACTTTTGCCTGATCGGTCTCAGGCGAGGAGCCGGTCCAACCGCCAGGGCCCAACGGAAATGGCCCTACGCCTGAAATGCGGCCCGGAAGGGGACACGTGTCATTGGCAATCACTGCCTCGATATCGGAGACACTGATTTCTTCGACGGCACCCCCGGTCAACATCTGGTATTCACGCCCGCCCATGAATCTTGCGGTAGGAACAGGACGGCCGCGGGCATCAACATTGGCCAGCATGTCGCGCGCAGAATCCAAACGATCCAAAGTCCCGCCAACCGACATCAAAATCGCCCATGTCCCTGAAGACACCACCGACATCGCCCCAACGGTATCCAGCCACGGCAGAAGTGAAGCATTGGAATCGTGGATGCCGCTTGTCACGGGCGTGCCCGGTTTTAGGCCGGTGGCTTTAGCGGCGATCTCGTTTGCCGGCGCAGTATCGCCGGCCAAAGACATTGGCGCAAAAAGCTTCTTTGGAAATTCCGCGCCCACAAGTGACGAATATGTGCCTTGTTTGGGCAACCAAAGATCCGAATGCGCGCCCAAAAAGGTCCGCTCTGACCTTGCAACGCCAGTCAACCGCCAGCTCCAGTATTGGGGAAATGTTAAATAAAGTGCCGCACTCGCATATTCCTTTGGAAACGTAGCGCGCAGAAAATGCAGTTGCGCGCCAAGGTTCAGCCCCCCCGGCATGCGCGGCGAGAAGGTTTTCTCAAATGCAGGTCGCAAATCGTCATATTCGGCGGCTACTTCAGGGGGAATTTCGTATTCGTAATCGAGCATAGGTAACACGAGCTCGTCAGCACCAACTAGTCCCGCAGTGCAAGCGTGCGTGGTGATGGCCAATGCATCGATGCCGTATTTGGTCTCGAATATCGCAAGACTATCGCACAGGAACGACCACATCGCATCGATGTCCAAATGTGGGTAGGGCGGTCCTTGCAGCACCGAAAATTCTTGCCGTAGCACTTCGATTTCAGCGCAATCCTCGCCATTCAACAAGACCAGCTTACAACTGGTTTTTCCGGCATCAAAAACAGCAATATGACGCTGGTCAGCCATTAAATGCATGCACCGCGGAGCTGCTTTCATCCGCAGAAACCCCGACTGTTATCAAGTGTAACCCAAGATCCTCAACCATCTGGCGCGCCTTGTCACTTATTTCGTTATCGGTAATAATTGTCGACGCACGTTCCAGCGGACAAAGCACCAGACTAGAACGCTTTTCGAACTTGCTGCTGTCCACCAGCAGGACCAGTTCGTCTGCCTGACCCATTAGCTTTTCCTCGGCCTGCACCACTAAACTGTCGACTTCCATTATCCCCATTGGCCCTACACCTTGTGCACCCATAAATATTTTGGTTGCGTGAAAATGGCGTGAGCCGTCGTTTTCAAACGAACTGAGGATGATATTTTGTTCTCGGTAAATTGTACCGCCAGGTACGATAACGGTGTTCTGGGTCTGGTTCAGCAGATGTTCTGCGATCGGAAAAGAATTCGTCAAAACCTGCAGATGCCGGGAGGTCAGATAATGCACCATCTGGAACGTCGTAGTGCCGCCGTTGATGATGATTGCCTCACCATCTTGGCACATATCGACTGCGGCCTTTGCAATAGCGCGCTTCTTGTTGACGTTTACGCTCTTGTTGAACGCAAATGGCCGTCCCGCCAGCCCAGCTATTGAGGGCGGGTTGATGGTTTCGGCACCTCCGCGCAAACGCCGTAGTTTTTTTTGACGATCCAGCGCC
>CAUZNJ010000333.1:0-2549 GCA_963580965.1 Alphaproteobacteria bacterium
CTGCGGATTGAGCCGCTGCTGCAGAAACATGGTTGCGCCCATGAGTAGTGGCCAAACGCCGAAATGCGCGATGAGCTCAGGCGGTGACCAGGGGATTAGACCAAACAGGTTAAAAATTGTCGTCGGATCAGCTTGAGAGAGGTCCTGAATCCATCCGAAGAATGGAGCTTGGCGCATTTCGATGGTGACGAACAGCACCTTGTAGAGGGAGAAAAATACTGGGATTTGGACTACCATCGGCAGGCAGCCAGAGACCGGGTTGGCACCTTCGCGCTTATAGAGCGCCATCATTTCCTGATTCAGCCGCGCCTTGTCATCGCCGTAACGTTCGCGCAGCTTAACCATTTCGGGTTGGAGCCTTTTCATATTGCTCATCGCTCGATAGGACTTATTGGCGAGCGGGAAGAAGGCTAGCTTGACTCCTACGGTAAGCAGCAGAATAGCGATGCCGAAATTGCCGACGACCTCGTGTATATAGATCAATGCATAGAAAATTGGTTTGGTCAGGAAGTGGAACCAACCGAAGTCGATGGCCCGCCAGAATTCTGGAATGTCTAACGTTTCTTGGTATCTATCGAGGAGCTGGACCTCCTTGGCACCGGCAAAAAGGCGATTGGTGACTTGCTGCTGACTACCGGAAGCAATAGTCCGGGCGGTGCCTAGGTAGTCGGCCTGGTAGCGTGAAGAGTTGCCAACGACCCAGTGCTTATAGCGTGCTTTTAGATGCTCTTTCTGATCTGGCACCAGTACGGCTAGCCAGTATTTGTCGGTAATACCCATCCAGCCGCCCGTAGTTTCGTATTCCTCGAGGCCGAGGGTGTCGCGGCCGTTGACTCGGACGACCGCATCCTCGATGCCGCTGTAGGACGTCTCCACGAGTGAGCCGCCCATGAAGCCGACTAGGCCCTCGTGAAGAATGAAGAACCCGCTGACCTCCGGCGTGCTACGTCGTTGCACAAGGCCGTAGGGGTGAAGTGTCACCGCTGCACCTGATGTGTTGATGACGCGCTGGGTGACCGTGAACATATAATCTTGGTCGATGCTGTAGGTGCGCTCAAAAATTAGGCCCGCGCCATTGTTCCATTGCAGGGTCACAGGCCGCTCGGTCGTCAGGGTTTCACGGTCGGCGTTCCAGATTGTTTGTGAATCGGGGACCGAGACATCCTCGGAGGCAACCCAGCCAAATTCACCGAAATAACCGCTCTTAGGCGTGGCTGGGGACAGGAGCACGATCTCGGGGCTGGTAGTATCCTTGGCCCGGCGGTAATCGATAAGGGTGAGGTCATCGATGCGCGCGCCCTTGAGTGCGATAGAACCATTCAGCCGGAGGGAATTTATACGCACGCGGGGGCTGGCCTTAAGAGCCGTCTCGCGGTCTACGGCTTCTGGCTGGAATCCTGCCGAAGTTCCGGAAACGCTGGGTATGGCGGTTTGATCGCTGGCGCCGCCAGGTATAGGAACGGGACGGTTGACGTCCTGTGACAAGGGTGGGATCAATTCGCCCTGGATTAGTTCTTCAGGCGCGGGTGCTGGAGCCCGGGAGACGAAGAAATACTCATATCCGAATAGGATGGCGGCCGAGAAAACAATGGCGAGAATAAAGTTGCGCTGGTCCATCATGCGTCGTTTGCCGCCCCGTTCAACCGCCGCATCGCCCGGTGCGACCGCGTGTTACATGATCATGTCGATTGCCAAGCCTCTCGGGAACGGGGTCCTCACCGCCAGGGGACCACGGGTGGCAGCGTGCGAGCCGTTGCAGCCCCAACCACAGGCCGCTGATCGGCCCGTAACAGCGGACAGCCTGCTCGGTATAGGCGGAACATGTCGGCTCGAAGCGGCACATAGGGCCAGCGACAGCAGAGAGTGTCCACTGATAGGTCCGGATCATGCCGGTAATGAGGGTAACGAAAAATTTTACGAACACATTCACCTCACACCTGCTGGCGGCCGGTTTTGGCCATCCTGCTCCGATGCTTTATCCCGGCCGTGAACGCGGCTTATCGCTGCTCGCAGGTCGCAGATAAGCGCGTCGAAGGGCCGTGACAGCGTTGACCGACGGCCGATCACGACGTAGTCGACCCCGGGATGGCCATCGGATGAAAACACCCGTTCTGCCGCTGCCCGCAGACGGCGACGCGCCCGATTCCGATCCACCGCGCCGCCGACCTTGCGGCTTACGGTAAAACCCACTCTAACGGCGTCCCCGTTTTCTGGTGCCACCATTTTAAGATCGCGTCGATACGCCTGAAGAACCAAACCTGGTGTAGCCCACTTGCGGCGTCCCGCTGCAACCCGGAGAAACTCCGAACGATGCTTTAGGCGGCCGACGGGGAAAGTCACCATCAGGCTCAGGCAGAAAGACGCTTGCGACCTTTCTTGCGCCGATTGGCGAGTATGCGGCGGCCGCCAACCGTCGCCATGCGGCTACGGAAACCATGACGGCGACTACGGATCAAGCGGCTGGGCTGGAAGGTTCGTTTCACGGGTCGACTCCCCTATTCGAAAGGCCACGCTGTATAAGGTTTCGACCAAGGTAAGTCAACGTATCC
>CAUZNJ010000334.1:0-2532 GCA_963580965.1 Alphaproteobacteria bacterium
TAAAGGCAAATTTAGTATCCTTCAGAAGCCCCTTTACCATCTCCAGAGACGTTACAGTGTCAGCAAGATTAGGAACCACCATGCCGATATGGCCGCGCAGAATCTGCGCCGCCTGCCCCGGCATTGCGACGGGCAGATGGAACTGGCTGCGCCCCATGTTGACCCACATATTGCCCTCATGAGGATTGAGGTACGGATCGCGAGTGAAGCCAAGGCCGGTGACGTAAAAGGTTGTCGCGGTGCGATGATCCCCGACAATCAAATTGATGTGCTCCAGCCCGACGATATTCCCTAGATCCTCAGCCGCGCGGTCAAAATTCTTATTCATTGGGAACCCCCTTGAATGTTTCATTACTTTCAGTGATTGAACTACCAGCAGCACCGGAAATTCTATACCTATATTACGACATTATGCGCGTGGAGTATAAGTATCACCGTTGGTGAGATTAATTCTTGAACGACAAAAATTATCAAATTTTTGCATGGTCAATTCGTCCTAACGCTACCTTGATCTCCTCCAGGATAACCGGATCGTCAATAGTTGCTGGCATGCGGTACTCCTCTCCGTCGACGATCTTTTGCATAATGCTCCGCAAGACCTTTCCGGAGCGAGTTTTGGGCAGGCGATCGACGATGACGGCCTCTTTAAAGGCGGCAACGGGGCCAATGCGTTCACGCACTAAAGCGACGACATCACGGACGATTTCAGCACCCCCGTGGGTGACACCGTTCTTCAATACGATAAAGCCCATCGGCACTTGCCCCTTAAGCGCGTCAGCGACGCCAACAACAGCGCATTCGGCAATATCCTGGTGGGACGATAGCACCTCCTCCATGGCGCCAGTTGACAGGCGATGGCCAGCGACATTGATGATGTCGTCAGTTCGCCCCATGACATAGACGTACCCATCTTCGTCGATGTAGCCAGCATCGGCCGTCTCATAATAGCCGGGGAAAGAGTTGAAGTAGGATTGACGACAGCGGTCGTCAGCATTCCAAAGGGTTAGCAGGGAACCAGGCGCCATTGGAAGCCTCGCTACCAACGCGCCAATCCCCCCAGGTTTGACCGAGTTGCCGGCAGCATCAAGGACATCGAGGCCCCATCCCGGCGCCGGCTTGGTCGGTGACCCCGCCTTAACTGGCAGATGCTCCAGGCCCATGCAATTAGCAGCGATAGACCAGCCAGTTTCGGTCTGCCACCAATGATCTATGACCGGCTTGTTTAAATGGCCTTCTGCCCAGCGCAGGGTATCGGGGTCCGTGCGCTCGCCCGCCAGAAAGAGGATGCGAAACCTGGAAAGATCATAATCTTTTAATAGTACAGCATCCGGATCCTCGCGCTTTATTGCACGGAAAGAAGTTGGCGCGGTGAACATGGATTTGACGCGATGTTGGGAAATTACCCGCCAGAAGGCGCCGGCATCAGGGGTTCCGACCGGTTTTCCCTCATAGAGAATCGTCGTGCAGCCGTGCAGCAAAGGGCCGTAGACCATGTAGGAATGACCAACTACCCAGCCAACATCCGAGGCCGCCCAGTAAACGTCCCCCGGCTCGACATCGTAAATTGCCTTCATTGTCCATTTCAGCGCTACCATGTGGCCACCATTGTCGCGCACCACGCCCTTAGGCCGGCCAGTGGTGCCAGACGTATAGAGAATATAAAGGGGGTCGGTAGCCTTTACCGGAACGCAATCAGCAGGCTCAGCAGCAGCCTCGGCTTCGTGCCAATCGACGTCGCGGCCAGCGATGAGGTTGGCTGCAAGCTGTGACCGCTGCACGACGATGCAGGCTTTGGGCTTGTGTTGGGCTTGTTCAATGGCGGAATCGAGCAGCGGTTTATAGGCGATGGTCCGGCCCGGCTCGATACCACATGACGCCGTAACGATTACCTTGGGTTGGCAATCATCAATACGGACGGCCAGCTCGCTGGCGGCAAAGCCACCGAAGACAACGCTATGGACCGCACCGAGGCGCGCGCAAGCAAGCATGGCAATGACAGCCTCGGGCACCATCGGCATATAGAGGATAACCCGATCGCCATAACCGACGCCGCGCGCCTTCAAAGCACCGGCAAATTTTGCTACCCGGTCACGCAAGGCACGATAGGTATAGCTCTCGACCGTACCGCCGGTCATCGGGCTGTCATAAATTAGGGCGGCCTGTTCGGCGCGCCCGCGTTCGACATGACGGTCCAGAGCATTGTAGCAAGTGTTGCAAACGGCGCCGGTGAACCAACGATAAAACGGCGGGTTTGATGAATCGAGGACTGCATCCCACGGCTTAACCCAGTCGATTTCCTCTGCCGCCTTACCCCAAAATCCTGCAGGATCGGTAATTGATTGGCAGTAGGCCACATCGTAGCGATTGGTCATGACCTGCCAGCGCCTCCTCGCGCCTGTGCTGAATCACCCCCCCTTTTTATGCAAACAAGGATGGAGGCAGTTTGCATCTTTTTCTCGTCCCCTGAGTGTGAGGCAAATCTGCGTTTGTTGCAAAGTGGGTTTATTTCAGAATTCGATGCCGCGACGGCTT
>CAUZNJ010000335.1:0-2500 GCA_963580965.1 Alphaproteobacteria bacterium
CTGGCGCTATCTCCCGCAACATCAGACCCGAGATCTTGTGTGTGGTCTTGGATCGCCATTTCGGCATAGTATCTCAGCGCTGCCAGCGGAACCCCTAACTGAAGGGGCGCAATCAGATTTTGCGGCGTGCCAACCTCTGCGATAATGGCCGCCCCAAATTCGGCCTGATGTTGCTCTAGCAGATCGGCAAGGCGCAACAATACCTCACGACGTTGCACACCGTCTGCCCACAGACCAGAATCAAAAGCGGTTCTCGCCGCCCTGACGGCATCATCCACCTGTGCCACGGACGCTTGGCTCAGCGCCAGAATCGGCTCGCCGGTTGCAGGGTTATCAATTGTAATTGTGGAACCTGCACCTCTGGTCAGAGCGCCGTTGATAACCAGACGGTCACTCCAGGCGACATCAGGATAAGCTTCGCTCATTTGACAGCCAAAATAATCATACCCGTACCTTTCTCTGGAAAAATATTTGCAGACTAATCTTTGCGCATAATATGTACAATACGATTTGGCAACTATTCCAAGGCTCGAAATGAAGAGCTTTAAAGCAAGAGCCTGAACTAACGAGCCCAAACGGTCGATATCTCAGAGAATCACTAAAACCAAGATAAATATTGAAAACCAAAACACTAAGGTCGAGACTTAAACAATTGACGACAGTTGTCACGATGAAACATGACCTAAGGACTTAGAAGCAATGATTAAGCAACGAATACAAGTGGTCCTACTCATTACGATTTTTCTAGTACTTGGCGGCTGCTCTTCTAAAGCGGTTGGCAAGACTAGCCCTGGCAGTTTCGAACAAAAGTACTGGGTCGAAGACTATGTTACCCCGCTTAACTTCCCTTGGGCGATGACCTGGCTTCCTGACGGCACGCTCTTAATCACCGAGCGGTTTGGTAAAATTAAAGTAGTTCGCGACGGTGAGATTATCGCAGAACTTGAAGGCGTACCGGAAGTGATGTCAGCCAGTCCTTACGATGGATTGCTAGACATAAAAATTGATCCCGATTTTGAGACCAGCCCGTATCTGTATCTCACTTATACCAAAGGCAAGGCAACAGCTAGAACGGGAGTCGTCTATCGAGCGAGGCTGGAGGGCAACCAACTGGTTGATGGACAGGAACTATTTAGAACGTCTCCGCCCGCGCCAACCGGCGGACCGAACATCACACGCATCCAGTTTCTGCAAGATAAATCACTGATCGTCGGCGTCGGATCTAGCGGACAATCTGGCAGCGGTATGGTGCAGCGAGTTGATGGACACATCGGGAAAATCATTCGAATTAATCGAGATGGCACGGTCCCCAATGACAACGCAATCGCGGTCGCCGACGCCAATGCAAAGCCAGAACTGTTGGCGACTGGTTTTCGATCGCCTGGAGGCTTTGCTTTCGACGAAGATGGCCAGGTATGGGTTTTAGACATCGGACCCGCGGGAGGCGATGAACTGAATTTGCTAAAAGCAGGTGGAAATTACGGTTGGCCGTTGTTGAGCTGGGGTTTTGACTATTCTGGACGCGCGATGTCCGACCAGCAAACGGCTGCCGAGTTCGTTGATCCTGTAGTGGTTTGGAGCCCTTCCATATCCCCTTCGGGCCTTACTTATTACGGCGGCAGCGCATTCCCGGCATGGCAAGGTGATCTGTTCATTGGCGCGCTATCCGGCCAGGCAATCCGACGACTGAGAATTCGCGATGGCAAACTCCTTCACGAGGAACGTTTGTTGGCGGACTTTAATGAACGCATTCGCTCGGTGGAAGCCGGCCCCGATGGTTTTTTGTATGCCATAACGGATTCTTCTAAAGGCAAAATTCTCCGCATCCGGCCGGGACAACCAACCGGGGAAGAGTTGGCACGCGTGACGCAGCCTTTTGATATGCCGCTGGGCGCGGACCTGGCTGCCACATTCAAAGAACACGGCGTTATGCAGGGTGAAGAAACCATTGCCGCAGAAAGTATCGACTACGATCCAGCACACGCTGAGTCTCTATTTGTCCAGAATTGCGGAACCTGCCATACATACGGAGATAGGACTAACGGCAAAATCGGCCCACTCTTGGATGGGGTCGCGGGACGCCGATCTGGCTCGTTGCCGGGATATTCATATTCGTCGGCGTTGGCCAACGATAAAACCAGCGTTGTCTGGGATTACTTTACCATGACTGCTTTTCTAACTAATCCGCAGGCCTACTACCCAGGAACCAAAATGACTTCACCACCGACCAGCTATGTCGATGCAGTGCAAATAGGTATTTTTCTCAATAACGGTAAAACTTATTGATTGGGCCTGAAACTTATCTGCACCACTACCCCTTTCCGCGCTTGGTCTTCCGCTACTACTTAGGGCGCTTCATGCCTAGCTCGGATCTTTACCCTCGCAAGCCATTACCGTTTGAATGCCGAAGGAAAAGGTTCAGTCCTGCAAGGCGAGCGGCCGCCGATGGTATCCCGGAGTTAGCCGTAGAGCGAGCGCACTGCGTCCACAATTTCCTGGG